>JAAYTC010000120.1 GCA_012518155.1 Bacteroidales bacterium
CTATGGATGCTCAAATAGAAATTACTATGAAACAAGAAGAAGGAAAAAAAGACTCTTCGCACGACGACAAACTGGTAACAGTGGCTATTCACACGTATGAAAAAGCACATATATTGAAATCGATCTTGGAGTCGGAAGGTATTCCCGCTGTAATCCACGGGATTAAAATGATAGAACCGGTTTCTCCCGGTAATGTACGGGTGCGTATCAAAGAAAGCGACCTCCCACAGGCCCTTCGAGTAATAGAGCAGGTGGATTTAACAGAACGCATCGAAAAAAAGGAACCGATTGAGCCCGTGAATGAAATACTTGTTCCCGTGGATTTTTCCGATTATTCATTTATGGCTTGCGAATTTGGCTTTCGACTCGCGAGCGATATGAATTGTCGCGTGAAGTTGATGCATGCCTTTTTCACTCCTTTTTATCCGGCCTCCGTGCCTTTTGGAGACTCGTTCACGCTACAAGCAACCGATAAGGATGTTTACCATGATGTAAAGGCTAAAATGGAACAAGAGATGAACCGGATGGTGGAGAAGGTGGAGGAAAAAATTGTCACAGGGCAGCTTCCAGATGTACCTTACAAAACAGCACTGGTGGAGGGCCTTCCGGAGGAGGAGATTATCGGTTACTCCAAGAAAATAGGGCCGACTGCTATCGTGATGGGAACGAGGGGCAAGAACGCGAAGGAGCTGGATTTGATAGGAAGTGTTACTGCCGAGGTTATGGATGGCTCAAGAACGCCTGTTTTCGCGATACCAGAAGGATCGAAGGTGAAGGATTTGTCGCGGATGAAAAACGTGGTCTTTCTAACTAACTTTCGTGAGCGTGAATTTAAAGCGTTTGAGATTATGATGAAATTCTTGAAGCATTATCCGGTTAAAGTTTTTCTCGCTCATATAGCGAAAAAGGAAGATGTGTGGAACGAGATCAAACTGTCTGGGATACAGAAGCACCTTTCGGAACGCTACCCGCAGCTGCAGACCGAATACCGGTTAATTGACCAGAACGTGGGACTTGAGGAGACCTTGGAGAAGTTTGTAGTGGATAACGAGATTGATATGATTTCTCTCTCAAGTTCACGGCGAAATATTTTCGCGCGGATGTTTAACCCGGGTATTGCACGGAGGATGCTGTTTCATTCCGATACTCCATTGCTGATCATCAAGGGGCTGTAACTAGTGTTTCGTCGCGCGTGTATGACGGTGCCACAAAAAAAGGATCTCTCAAAACTGGAGATCCTTTTGTTTGTATTGCAGTAGCTACCGCGTAAGCTTGGTTTTACTGATTAAATGCCGAGCTTCGTTTTCACCAACTGGGTAATGTCTTCAGCGGTTGGGCTCACGTATACTACGCTCGCCACGTCGAAAACATAGGTGTAGTTGTTTTCGGCTCCTACCGATTGAATGGCATCGTGAATTTTTTTGTTAACGGGCTCCAATAGCTGTTGTTGCAACTGGTTCATCTCTTGCTGGCTATTTTGTTGGTACACTTGAAACCTCTCTTGAAGTTGAGTCAGTTGTTTGAGCTGGTCTTGCTGAATTGCTTCGGAAGTAGCCGGGTTACTTTCGAACTCCTCTAGTTTCTTATTGTACTCTTCAATCAGCGCTTGCCCGTTTTTGTTAATCTCTTCTTGCTTGGTGCTAAGTTGTGTTTCAATACTAGATAGTTCAGGCATAGAGGTGAAAATCTCCTGCGTGTTGATGTATCCAATTTTTACATCCTGCGCCACGGCCGCCAAAGGAGCCAATGCGATACAAACGATTAGTAATTTCTTTAACATGATTTCTGTTCGTAATTTAAATTTATAATTTCTTAAAAATGGCTACAAAGATAAACCATTTATTTTTAATAGCCTAACCTTGAGAGTACTTGATCGCTTATGTCGATACCGGGAGAGGCGAAAATAATGGAGGTCGCGGAAGCTCTATCCACCACTACCGTGTAGCCCGAGGCAGTAGCAATCTCTTTTACTGCTTCGTAGATGCCGTCTTGTATGGGTTTTATAAGTTTTTCACGCCGTTTAAACAGTTCACCTTGAGCACCAAAGTAGGTGTTACGAAGTTCCTGTATCGCGTTTTCTTTGGACACAATCTCGTTTTCTCTCCTCGTTTTTTCTTCGCCGGCAAGCGAAGCAAGGTCGGCCTGATACTTTTTATACATCGCATCCACGGCCTCTACCTCTTTGTCAACTTCGCTTTGCCACTGTTTCGACAGCGATTCAAGTTGCTTATTGGCATTTTCATAACCGGGGATTCTGTCGAGGATATATTCCATATCAATCAAAGCATATTGTTGCGCGTTTGTACTGCCGAGCGCGAACACCATAAATAGGCTGATAAAAAACAATGTTTTCTTCATATTATTGTTGTTTTTATTATTACTCTGTACGAAAAGGGGGTGTCATGCCCCATATCGTGTCTGAAACTGTAATAATGACACAAGCTGCTGCGATTCGTTTACCCTCGGCTCAATAAATAATGTTAAAGAGAGGTGTGTCAGAACTCTTGCCCGATGATAAAATGGAATTGGCTACCGCCTCTATCTCTCGTTCCTCTGCCATACACGGTATCGAACCCGTAGGCCCAGTCGATCCCCATCAATCCTATCATGGGGAGGAAAATACGTGCGCCCACGCCGGCTGATCTTTTCAGGTCGAACGGGTTTAAATCTTTTATCTGCCACCAAGCATTTCCCGCTTCCAGGAACGCTACACCATAAATGGTGGAGTTGGGTTCCAAGATAAAGGGATATCGAACTTCCAAGCCTAATCTCGTGTAGGCACGTGCTTGGGTAGCAATGCTATTGTTCTCATATCCTCGCAATGCGATGTTCTCGGTTGCAAAAGTACTTGTATAACCTGTCATACCGTCCCCTCCCACGTCGAATGTTTCGAACGGAGTAAGTTTATCTTTGTTGTAGTGGCCCAGCAGCCCGAATTCCACGCGGGTAGCAATAACCGGCGTACGTGTCACCGTGAGAGGTGCTAGAGGAGTATAGGTACGTATTTTCAACTTCCACTTGTGATACTCGTTCCACTTATATTTCGCGGGATCACTGTATGCCATGCTCTGGTAGTTATTTTCGTCCCACAAGGAGAAAGGCGGGGTAGCGTCAACACTGAGCGTGAACTCCGAGCCTGTTCTCGTGTAGAGAGGATTGTCGATTGAGACCCGAGAAAGGGAAAGTCCCAACGTAACACTGTTGCTTGTGCCGGTGTGAAAGGGGAACTGATTGTAAGTCCAATTTTTCAGCCCGTAACGCTGGAACCCCAACGTGGCCATAACCTGGAAGTAGTCGTCCGGCCATTCGAGGCGCTTACCGTATCCCAACGACACCCCGAAGATATTAAATACCTGGTTCGGGTCGTACGCGTATTCCGCCATATCTTGGTAGCCGTACCCGCCGTACCCACCGTACCCGCCGTACCCACCGTACCCGCCGTACCCACCATACCCGCCATATCCACCGTATCCACCGTATCCACCGTATCCGTACATGTAGGGATCGAAGTAGCTGTTTTGCGCGTAGTAGTTGGTGTTAAGTCCCGTGTAGCGTGAATAGTACGCGTTTACTGAAAAGTGGTTTGGCCGTTTGCCACCAAACCATGGCTCGATAAACTGGAACTGGTACGATTGATAGTATTGACCGTTTGTTTGAGCACTTAAAACCAGCGTTTGTCCCTCCCCCTGCGGGATGATTCCGCGGTGCATCGAGGGGTTTAACAGGTTCTTTAGCGAGAAGTTGTTCAATCGAAGGCTCAGCCTTCCTACGAGCCCGGTTACTCCCCATCCGGCCGAGAACTCGATCTGGTCGTTCCCTTTTGAGGTGAGCGGGTAGGTGATATCCACTGTTCCATCTTCGGGATTGGGATTAATTCCTCCCCCGATATCTGCAGAAAGTGCCTCGGGATCGAAGTGTCCCGTCTGGGCAATTTCACGAACAGAACGCAGCAAGTCGTCTTTACTAAACACCGCTCCCGGCTTAGTTCGTAGCTCACGACGAATGATATCTTCGTAGAGTCGGTCGTTCCCTTGAATAATTACCCGCTTGATAGTCGCCTTGGGGCCTTCCACCACGCGAAGCTCTAAATCCACGGAATCGTTCACGATGTTGATCTCTATAGGATCAATGTTGGAGAATAGATAACCGTTGTTTTGATATAAATTGACCACGGCGTCTTCATCCACGACCAGCCTCTCCTGTAGCTTTTTCTGGTCATAAATGTCGCCAGAGGACATGTTTAAGAGCTGTGAAAGTTGGCTAGAGGGGTATTGAGTATTACCCACCCAGTTAATCGAGCGAATATGATAAAGGGGGCCTTCCTCGAGTTCGATCTCGATATTGACCGTTTTTTCATCGTGTTTGTAAACGGTGTCCCTTAATATTTCCACGTCGCGGTACCCCTCCTCGTGGTATTTGTTGATGATATTCCTTTTATCTTCCGCGTAGAGGTCTTCCACGAACTTTTTTGGACGGAACAGGTTGACCAATTTGCCCCGCTCGTTTGTTTTTTTCATTGCTCGTTTCACGCGGCGGTCCGAGAGTGCCTCATTCCCATCGATGATTATGCTGTTGACCTTAAGTTTCTCTTTTTTATCTACCGCGATTTCCAAAATCACTTGGTTTTGACCCGCGGTGTCGGGGTGCTGTAAAATCCGGACTTCGGCATCGCCAAATCCTTTTTCGTCGAAATAGCTTTTGATCATCAGCTCGGCACGGTCGATTTGTGGTGGCGTTATTTGGATCCCTTTCACGAAGCCGATTTTCTCTTCGATATCATCTTGCTCACCTTTTCGCATTCCCGAGTAACGGATGTCAGTCACCCGCGGCCGGTCGGTCAACCGTATCTCTAACCACACGCTATCGCCTTCCAACTTGGTTTGCAATATTTTCACGTCGGAGAAAAGGCCTTGACGCCAAAAGCGCTTCAAGGCACCTGATATATCATCCCCCGGAATCTGTATCTCTTGCCCTTTTGATAATCCGGAGAAACCCACGAGAACAAATTTTTGATCCTCGTACATAGTCCCTTCCACTCCAGTTACATCGATATCGGCAATATAGTACCGTTTTGGGGGAACCGTGTAGTTCACGATCAGCTTATCCGGGATGGAGGGAGAGATGGTATCATTGGTCTGTGCCCAAGACATTGCACCGGATAGCGTGGTGAATAGTAGAAGCAAATGAAATGTCCTCTTCAACATTGTGATGTATTTCTTTTTTTCAACTGTTTTGAATTCAGTGTGGTTATTTATTTTGAATCAAAGTCTACCTGCTCACTGGTTTTTCCAAACCTGCGTTCACGTCCTTGAAAGTCGAGGATGGCGGCATAGAACTCCTCTTCCCCGAAATCAGGCCAAAAGGTTTCCGTGAAATAAAACTCCGCGTAAGCGCACTGCCATAATAGGAAATTGCTTATTCGCTGCTCTCCTCCTGTGCGGATTAAGAGATCCGGATCGGGTATACCTCGGGTAGTTAAGTATTCACCCAAGATCTCTTCGTTAATATCTTCTTTCCGGAGAACTCCGTTTACTACATCATTTGTGATGTGGCGAGTTGCCCGGGCTATTTCCCATTTCGAAGAATAACTCAGCGCGATAATTAATGTTAGCCCCGTGCTATTTTCCGTTTCCCGTATGCATTCATCTAAGGCGTTGCGTGCATGATCGGGTAAACGATCCCTATCCCCAATGGATTGGATCCTCACGTTATTCTTTTTCAGCTCGCTGGTTTCTTCTGAAATGGCGTAAACCATTAAATTCATCAGCCCATTTACCTCCTCCGCCGGTCTGTTCCAGTTTTCGGTGGAAAAAGCATAGAGCGTGAGATAGGGAATAGCAATTTTAGAGGCAGCTTCTACCATTTTACGGATAGAACTTATTCCTTCCCTGTGGCCTTCTCCTCTACTAAGTCCCCTCGTTTTGGCCCAACGCCCATTCCCGTCCATGATGATAGCAACATGGGCGGGAAGGTGATTATTATCGATCTTGCCAATTAACGACATATCTTATTTCGGCTAATGTTTGATTTAGTGACAAGGAGTTTCCCGTAAACCAAAATTCCATGTCAAGTAAATCAGTGCAAATGAATACCAATCCTGATTTTTTAGGAAGCTACTTTCAATCCCAAAAGGAGCGTTTAAACTCCATTCCGAGGTATGCTCCGTTACGTCAAGATCGTCTCTAAATAGTTTTCGCATCGAGAACTCTGCCCCGACATTCATCCTATTGTTTAGCTTATATTTAAATCCCACCCCCAGAGGCACATTCAGTCCGACGAAAGGTTTTTCGCCGCCCGCGAACGTGGCCCCTGCCCCCGCGAACAAGTAGGGTGTATAAGGCTTCGTGTCCAAATATTCATATCCATCGCTGTACCGGAAAAAGTGAAACTCCGCTTGTATGCCTACATCTGCCAGAGATCGCTTAAAGGATTCCTGTTGATACCCTGGGAATCGGTTACCCGAGTCCTTCGTATCCCCTGAAATGACTCCTCCTAAAAATGTAGCCTTCAAGGTCCATTGGAGGTTGAAGTTATATCGGTAGATACCCCCTCCGGCAGCTCCTGAATGGAAAAATAGCTTCGTCCTGTTGGCATCGCCCAAATAGAACGACGTTCCGACAGCACTCCCGGTCTCGTGCTTGAACTCTTGCGAAAAGAGCTCAACTCCTATCGAAGCATACATTAGCACGATAACGATGTACCGGATCCGCATTCTCTTTATGTGAACATTCATTTTCACTGTTTCATCTGTTTGTTTAACGTGAAATCAGCGTGTAAAGTATGTTCCGCTAAAGAATGTTTAATCCATTGTAAACTTATTAAGCTTCGCGCTCCACGCGTCAACAAGTTGCGCTGGCGTGGAGGACGCGGATATTCCGCCGAATATCCAAATATTGTTCGAATCATCGGTTACCACTGACGCGTTAGTTCGCGGGATAAAATCCTCTGTATCCGATGGAAATGCTTGATTGTCTCCGGCCGCTATCCAACTCAGACCAAAATTTTCTGAGTATAGAAACGAATTCTCCCCCTCCTTCATGATCATCAGGTAGAGCCGATTATCGTAATAAAATAGGCTGCTGCCGTCCATGGGTATTTGGGGAATCGTAGATATATGGGTGATTTCACCCTCTTTTTCATGCAACAACCAGATCGCTTTATTCGCTGCCTTGTTGCTATCTACTCCACCGGCCAAAACGATGTACTGGGTGGAATAGGAGTCAGGATTCTCCACGCTCGTAGAAGTGAAACCCGAAAGCGGTAACTCGTCAGAAATGGAGTTCATAAGTTGTATCTCCGAAAAATCATCGGTCAACGCGAAATATAACATGTCGCTGTTGGTATCTCTTACCGCTAGTAGAATACGTTTTCCTGTGGAGGAAGGAAGCAATCCATAAATAGCTGCTATATTATAATCCGTGGATATCCTGCTCCATGTGATACCTGTTTCGTCCGATGCAAATACATCTCCCTCCTCATCCAACGCGTATACTGCGCTGTTCGTCGATAAAAGCGAGTTCAACAGGATGGTTGAGGGCAGAGTGGACACGTCGACCTCATCCCACTCCTCCACGTTTTGCTCTTGTGTGGATGCAGCTTTTATGTTCGTTCCGCTCTTGTAATAGGTGATAAATCGACCGTTGAACCCGATTGTCTCCTGGTCGGAAGGCGAATCGGAAAGATATTCCTTTGCCCTATTGCTCCACGTGAGAAGATAGGGATCTTGTTGGTAGATATTTAGTTGAAAGTCGTATAGTTTCGCGGTTTCACCATCGGGTGCGGTTGTTAGAATTTGAAGTAACCGGTTGATGGCTACCGAGTCAGACGAGTTCCAAGTGTAGCTGCTATCGGGACTCAATTTAAGAGTTACTCGGCTAAAAGGGAAATATTGATTGGAACTGGATATATTCAACATCGCACTGTCCACGTGAAACAGGTAGGGCAGGGGTTCTTTATTATAAATCTTCCCGTTTACCTGATCTATCGTGAACGCGGTTGCGTTGAGTAAATTCAAGGTGTCTGCCCTGGACGTCAGTGAAAAAGAGTATATTTGTGCATCGGGTGAATATTCAATTTCGTCATCGGATGAACCAAGGCAAGAGGCAAACAACAGGAGGTTCAAGGCAACCACTGAGAGTCGGAGAAAATATTTAGATATCATTTGTTTCAAAAATATTGTACACCACTTTTAAGTTATGCAAAAGTAGGAAGATTTTTCTCTTTAACCATATTAAAATGAATATTTAAAGAAAATTTCGAGTTATTTTATTCTTTAAATGCAGCTGCGTGGAATCCAGGTAATTCCTAGCCCCTTGCACGCATCCATGGATGGTAGGTGCCTTTATACCCGACAAAAGCATCTTCGACGAAAATTCAACATACGCTTCGTCCCACAGTTCCTTTTCAATAAATGACGATAATAACTGTTTCCCTCCCTCTACAAGCAGGGAGTATATCTTTTGTTGATACAGGTGATTAAGTATCTGTAAATTGGTGTTACCCGAGAAGTCAATCTCAATCTGTTTTAAATTCTTTATGCTTTCGCGCGTGGGAGAAACTGCACGGGTAAAAAGGATGGTAGGAACTGATTCGTCGAAAATAGCGGAATTCATCGGAATCTTGTTTTCCCTATCTATCACTACCCTTGTTGGGTGGTCACCAAACCAATTTCGGGCCGTTAATCTCGGGTTGTCGAGAAGGGCCGTGTTTGTCCCAACGAGTATGCCTTCCACTCGTGTGCGAAATTTGTGGACAATCGCGTGTGTTAGCTCGTTGGATATTTTTGCCGGCTTTTCTGCCCGTGAACTCCTGAGGCGATCCATGAAACCATCGCTACTTTGAGCCCATTTGAGGATCACGTATGGCCTCGCGTAGAGTTGGTTGATGAAAAAAAATCGGTTCATTTCGCGTGCTTCCTCTTCGAGTACACCCACTACTACCTCTACGCCTTGCTCTCGTAACATCGCGATTCCCTTACCGGATACCTTCGGGTTAGGATCCCCCACGGCAATCACTACCTTGGGTATTTTCTTCTTGATAATAAGTTCCACGCATGGGGGAGTTCGGCCGTAATGCGCGCAGGGTTCCAGCGATACGTAGAGGGTGGAGCCGGCGAGCAAGGTTGGGTCTTTCACGGAGACGATCGCGTTCACCTCCGCGTGCGGGTCACCGTAGCGCCTATGAAACCCTTCGCCGATAATTTTATTATTGTACACCACTACGGCTCCTACCATTGGATTGGGCTTGGTAAATCCCTCGCCTTTACGTGCCAATTGGAGGCATCGCAGCATAAATTCCGAATGTAACGCCATTTTTCTTAACTTTGTAGCCTGAAACGCGGGTCGTTTTTGATGGACGGCCCTTCGATATGGTTCCTATACTTTAACTTGTAGGTTATGTTTACGCAGTCCTTGCAGCAGCTCGTGCAGAATATCCGAAGTGAGCTTGGTGGCCTATACTCTCAGTCCGAGGTTACCGCATTATCCCGCTTAATACTCGATGAGCTGCAGGAAGATCGGCCTGCAACATTAACAGTAGGCAAAATTAATCATTTATCCCGGTTTGGCACAAGAAATCGTTTAAAAGAGATTATCTCCCGTTTGAAAACGGGAGAGCCCATCCAATACGTGTTGGGAAAAACTGAATTTTACGGGCTGAAATTCTTTGTCACACCGGATGTTTTAATCCCGCGCCCTGAGACCGAAGAACTGGTGGAATGGATATTAAAGGAGATTCCTCCCCGTAAGCTTACTCTCCTCGATATTGGTACAGGAAGCGGTTGCATAGCCGTTACCCTGGCCAAGAAAATGCCCGACAACAATATTGAAGCTTGCGATATTTCCGAGAAAGCACTTAGCGTGGCCAAAAAAAATGCACGAGAAAACGAGGTGGATGTACACTTTTTTAAACAAGATGTTTTTGACCCGTTTACTTCGAACCGACGTTATCACGTGATAGTCAGTAACCCCCCTTACGTGCTGGAATCAGACAAAGCAGGTATGGAGAAAAATGTGCTCGCGTTTGAGCCGGCGGAAGCGTTGTTCGTTCGTGACGATACCCCTTTATTGTTTTATAAGCGGATTGCCGAACTGGGCCATGAACTTCTTCATCCGCAGGGTAGTCTCTACTTCGAGATTAACCGGAGTAAGAGCGATGAAGTCCGCGAAATGCTGCATGAAATGGGTTATGAGGATGTGATGGGCAGGAGCGATATTTCCGGCCACCCGCGTATGATACGTGCGTTAAAACGA
>JAAYTC010000121.1 GCA_012518155.1 Bacteroidales bacterium
ATATATTGTCGTAAATGCGCCGGCCCTCCTCCACGGCTTTGACGATAGTAGCAAAATTATCGTCGGTCAGCACTACATCCGAAGCGTCCTTTGCCACTTCGGTACCCACGATGCCCATGGCCACGCCTATATCGGCCTGCTTAAGCGCGGGAGCATCGTTCACCCCATTGCCGGTCATTGCCACGATATCCCCTTTCGATTGCCATGCTTGCACGATACGCACCTTGTGTTCGGGTGCCACCCGAGCGTAGACCGAGAAATCCTGCACGTCGCGATAGAGAGCATCGTTTCCCATCGTCTCCAGGTCCGAACCGGTAACCGCCTTATCCTCCTCGTTGTATATGCCAATTTCGCTCGCGATGGCCATCGCGGTCACCTTATGATCTCCGGTTATCATCACGGGACGTATACCGGCTGTTTTACATTTCTCCACCGCTTCAATCACCTCCGGCCGGGGCGGGTCTATCATACCCAGTAATCCCACGAAAATCAGGTCCCGCTCTACCGTATCGTCTGCTATATTTTCAGGGAGTGCATCAATATCATTATAAGCTACTGACAATACACGTAGTGCCGCGCGAGCCATGCGTTGATTCGTCTCTTCGATGGCTTGGCAGTCTTCAGCCGTGATAGGGCGCACTTCCCCCTCTTTAAGGATACGCGTGGTTACGGCCAACACTTCGTCCAATCCACCTTTGACATTTACCCTGAAACGGTCATTCTCCATTTGGTTGATCGTGGCCATCCGCTTTCGTTCAGAATCGAACGGCACCTCTGCCACGCGCGGATGGTGCTGTTCCAATTCATTTTTATTGATGCCGAATGTTAATCCCGCCTCCACGATAGCCGTCTCCGTGGGATCGCCTGCCAACTCGTGCGTTCGATCCTCCAGCTGCTTCAAGTGCGCGTCGGTACACAGAAGGGAGCTCTGCATCAAGAGTTCAGTGTCACCCTCTAAACCTCCCTCTAATTGAGAATCGCCCAACTCACTTACCCATAACTCTACAACCGTCATCTTATTCTGGGTAAGTGTACCGGTTTTATCGGAGCAAATCACCGTGGTACTCCCAAGTGTCTCCACCGAAGGCAACGTTCGAACAATGGCATGTTGCTTCACGAGCCGCTGTACACCGATGGCAAGCACGATGGTCGACACGATTTGCAACCCCTCCGGAATCGCCGCCACGGCCAAGCTCACCGCCATCATAAACATCTCCAGCCAGTCGTTCCCGTAGATCACACCGATACCGAAAATGAACGCGCAGATAATCAGCGCTACATAACCCAGCACCTTCCCTAATTGCTCCAGCCGCTTACCCATGGGCGTTTCAGTGGCTTCGGTATGCTGAAGCATATGAGCAATCTTGCCCACTTCGGTCTGCATGCCGGTTCCTACCACCACCCCTTTGCCGCGGCCATAGGTGATCACGCTGGTAGAAAACGCCATGTTATGCCGGTCGCCCAACGGGATCTCCTCGTTCGGTAACACGTCACGTGATTTATCTACCGGCACCGACTCGCCGGTGAGGGCCGACTCCTGTACCTTTAGATTGACCACTTCAAAGAGCCGGGTATCGGCCGGTACGATATCGCCCGTCTCGAGGATCACGATATCACCCGGGACAACATCCACCGAGTCGATCTCCGATACTTGTCCCCCGCGCAACACTTTCGTGTGGGGAGAGCTCATTTTATTGAGAGCCTCCAGGGAGGATTGTGCACGCTTCTCCTGAACGGTCCCTATTACCGCGTTAACGATAAGTATCGCGAGGATAACAAAGGTTTCTACCAACCCTTCACCTTCCATCACCCCGATAACACCGGAGACGACCGCCGCGACGAGAAGTATCACCACCATGCTGCTCTTGAACTGCTCGATGAACATCGAAAGCAGTGATTTCTGTTTTTGGGCGGCGAGGCGGTTTAACCCATACTCTTCAACCCTCTTTGTTATTTCGGCATCCGACAAACCTTGGCCGGCATCCACGCCAAATTGCTGCATTACCTCTTCCGCGGGGAGGCTGTATAAATGATCCATATAGTCAATATATTTAAAAAAGCGCCACTACCCAGGGTCGTTCGAGTGAATAGCGACAAGGGTAAAACAAATAGCAGACAGGAAATGTTTTTTATGTTGTATAACATAATCGTAACAATTTTTTTTGTCGTACATTTTTTATAAATTGCGAAACGTTTCAAAAGCATGACTTTGCAGAGATATTCCACCCTGCAAAGTTTTTTCATTGTCATATCAACAGTATTGCCAGAATTGTCGCAATTAGCACATCGGCGCATCGGCGCGTCTGCTAATAGGCTCAAGGTAGAATTAGTCACATTAATAATATAGTTCTAATCATGAAAGTGTATAAAACAAACGAAATCAAAAACATTGCTATTCTTGGCAATGCCGGATCAGGTAAGACCACCCTCGCGGAAGCCATGCTTTTCGAGTGTGGTCTTATAAAACGACGCGGTACTATCGACGGAAAAAACACCGTGAGCGACTATTTCCCGGTCGAAAAAGAGTATGGTTACTCCGTGTTCCCCACCGTGTTTTCGTACGAGTGGAAAGAGAAGTTGATGACCTTTATTGATTGCCCGGGATCGGACGACTTCGTGGGTGGTGTGGTAACCGCGCTCAACGTTACCGATATGGCGCTGATGGTGATTGATGCGTCACAAGGCGTGGAGGTGGGTACTGTTAACCAATTCAGGTATGTAGACGAGCTTAAAAAACCGCTCGTGCTCCTTGTTAACCAGATGGACCATGAAAAAGCAGATTATGATAACACCCTATCGAGCTTAAAAGAATTTTACGGGAACAAAGTGGTGCCGGTTCAATACCCGATCGGCAGCGGCCCGTCGTTCAACGGGATCGTGGATGTACTGAAACAAAAATTCTATAAATGGGAGCCGGGAGCCACCGCCCCGGAAGTGTTGGATATCCCGGAAAGTGAACGGGAAAGAGCCGACGAGTACTACCAGGCACTGCTGGAAGCAGCGGCGGAGAACGACGAGGGATTGATGGAGAAGTATTTCGATCAGGGTACACTTACCGAAGAGGAGATGCGTGAAGGGATTCATAAAGGCATGATCAGCCAAAGCCTCTTCCCGCTCTTCTGCGCGTCGGCGGAAAAGAACATGGCCGTTCATCGCGTCATGAATTTCCTAAGCGTTGTAGCACCCTCACCGGACGATGTGGCTTTCCCGAAAAACTCCGATGGAGAAGAAGTAGCCCCTGACGCGAACGCACCCGCGAGCCTCTTCTTTTTCAAAACAACGGTGGAACCGCATATTGGTGAAGTGTCCTATTTTAAAGTGATGTCGGGTACAATAAAGGAGGGAGATGATTTCACCAACGTGAACCGTCGCTCCCGGGAGCGTCTCGCGCAGCTGTACTCGGTGGCGGGGCAGATGCGGAACAAAGCAACCGAACTGCAAGCGGGAAGCATCGGTGCCGCGGTGAAACTTAAAGAGGTTCGCACCGGAAACACGCTGAACAGCAAAGGGGCAGAGCATCTATTCGATTTCGTGAAGTACCCGGAACCTCGTTACCGTAGAGCTATACGGGCTCTAAGCGAATCGAATTCTGAAAAACTGAACGAAGCACTCACTCGTATGAGAGAGGAGGATCCCACCTGGTTGGTTGAAATTTCGAAAGAACTTAAACAGACCATCGTATCGGGTCAAGGTGAATTCCACCTGAAGACGTTAAAGTGGCGTTTGGAAAACAACGATAAGATCGAAGTGGAATTTATAGAGCCCAAGATTCCTTATCGCGAAACAATCACCAAGTCCTCACGAGCCGATTACCGACATAAAAAGCAATCGGGAGGTGCCGGCCAGTTCGGGGAGGTACACCTGATCGTGGAACCTTATACCGAAGGAATGGACCTACCCGAGATTTACCGTTTCAATGGACAGGAATTCAAGATACAGAACCGCGATACCCAAGTGGTAGAATTGGAATGGGGTGGCAAGCTGGTATTCGTGAATAGCATCGTGGGCGGCGCTATCGATACGCGCTTTCTCCCGGCTATCCTGAAGGGGATCATGGGACGCATGGAGCAAGGCCCCCTCACGGGATCGTATGCACGGGATGTACGTGTAATCGTGTACGATGGTAAAATGCACCAGGTGGACTCCAACGAGATATCTTTTATGCTGGCGGGACGAAATGCCTTTAGTACCGCATTTAGAAACGCGGCCCCCAAGATCCTCGAGCCCGTGTACGATGTGACCGTTTCGGTACCGGGCGAATACATGGGGGACGTGATGAGCGACCTGCAGGGACGCCGTGCCATGATCATGGGCATGGAGAGCGACAAAGGCTTCGAGAAGCTAAAAGCAAAGGTTCCGCTGAAGGAGATGAGCTCTTACTCCACCTCGTTGAGCTCCATCACCGGGGGACGTGGATCTTTCCAGATGAAGTTCGCCAACTACGAGCTGGTTCCAAGCGATGTGCAAGACAAACTCCTGAAAGAGTACGAAGCAGAAGAGAAGGAGGATTGACCGCTTCATCGACATCAACCACAAAACACAGGAGGGCAACCGATTGGTCACCCTCCTGTTCTGTTTTTTGGAACTTCTTCGGATTGACTTACCCGAGATAGTAACCGAACACGATAAAATCTCTTATAGAGATATTAACACTCCGCACCGCGTAAAAGGATGTTTTTTTTGTATATTTGTCCGGTTTTATTAAACCAAAACATAATATATAATGACGATTAGTACAGAATTAATGCTGCTTGTAGGATCCGTTCTGTTTTTTATAAGCATGCTGGTCGGGAAAGCGGGGCACCGTTTTGGCGTTCCCGTGTTATTGCTTTTCTTAGGCGTGGGAATGCTTTTCGGGTCCGATGGATTCGGGCTTGTATTCGAAAATGTTCAAACCGCTCAGACCATTGGTACCATCTGTTTATGTATTATCCTTTTTTCCGGGGGACTGGATACGAGATTTTCGGAAATAAAACCGATCGTTTGGCCGGGTGTGGTGCTGGCTACCGTGGGTGTATTATTGACCGCTCTTCTAACAGGGATATTTATCTACTGGCTGTCTGGAATGATGTTCCCCGCGATGGGAATTGGCTTTGCCACCGCGATGCTTCTTGCTTCTACCTTCTCATCTACCGACTCGGCATCAGTATTCGCGATTCTACGCTCGAAAGGGCTATCCCTCAAGAATAATCTTCGCCCCTTGCTGGAGCTGGAGAGTGGGAGTAACGACCCAATGGCATATATGCTTACCCTGATGTTCATGAGCATCATCCAATACGGGAGTAACCCCGACTATGGTGCGGTGGCCATCAGTTTCATAACTCAACTCGTGGTGGGCACTATCGCCGGATTCTTGATGGGCCGGGGAGCAGTCACCGTCATTAATCGGATAAAGATGGGTAATACCGCGTTGTACCCCATTCTCCTGTTGACCATCGGACTCTTTATTTTCGCGGCGACCTACTACCTCAAAGGAAACGGTTACCTCGCGGTATATATCGCCGGCTTGGTAATTGGAAACCACAAGTTCACACACAAGCGCACTTCTATGAGATTCATGGACGGGTTCGCGTGGATGAGCCAGATACTGTTATTCCTCACGTTGGGTTTGCTTGTGAACCCAAGTGAACTGGTAGATGTGCTGGTGCCCGCTCTTCTCATCTCCCTGTTCTTGATACTCTTGGGACGTCCATTGACTGTCTTCCTTACCCTGATCCCCTTCCGAAAGGTCGGATTTAAAGACAAGCTCTATATTTCCTGGGTAGGGTTGAGAGGCGCCGTACCCATTATCTTCGCCATCCTCCCCCTGGCAGCGGGAATACCGCACTCGCGCTGGATCTTCAATATCGTGTTCGTGATCACCCTTGTCTCCCTACTGGTACAAGGAACCTCGCTGCCCCTTGTGGCACGATGGCTGGGACTGGCCGAAAAACCAAGCCAAGATAAAGCACTGGAAGATTTCGACGTGGAGTTTGCCGAAGAGATCAAATCGGCCATGACCGAGATACTCATTACTGAAAAAACGTTGGAATACGGTAAAAACCTCATAGAGATGCCACTGCCGGACAAAACACTCGTGGTGATGATAAAACGAGGGGAGCACTACTTCGTGCCTACTGGGCAGACGGAACTTCATGCCGGAGACAAGCTACTGGTTATTTCCGACGACGAGGATGCATTGAGAGAGACCTACCAGAACATTGGAATTTCCAACTATTCCTACCAACGAAATACATAAAGTAAAACATTCTTAACAAAACCTATTTCATCGATAACCGCGATGTCGGGGGATTGCTCCAGCGCCTCCTCTATCCATTCGAGCCCTTTTTCTACTCCTTCCGGGAAGATCTTGAAATGATGAGGGCGTTTTTCAAATCCGGCAACCC
>JAAYTC010000122.1 GCA_012518155.1 Bacteroidales bacterium
CATCGCATCCAGTAAATCAGCACGCACCATGCTGATCTCGTCAATAACGAGCAATTCCAGCTCTTGCAGCACCCGCCGACGGGAACTTCTCATCCGGGACTTAGCGACCAGGTTTTTTCTCCCTTCCGGCGTGGGGATAAAAGGCGAGAACGGCAACTGGAAAAAAGAATGGATCGTGGTTCCTCCCGCGTTAATGGCCGCGACACCTGTCGGGGCAACCACGGCCACTTGTTTCCGGGAAGCTTCTTTAAGCCGGTGCAGGAAAGTGGTTTTTCCCGTTCCCGCTTTCCCGGTAACAAACAGATTCCGATCGGTGTTAAGGGCAATATCAAATGCTAATTCGTAAGGATCCATCTATAACCAATTTAGTCGTCTCCGAGAGGTATCATCGGGATGACACACAAAAATAGGGAAAATAGAAGATAACTCGAAATATAAAAAAAATCATTTTCACGTGCTGAAGCAATGATAATTCGAGAAGTAACCACATTTACAATTTGGAAATCTGATTTTTAAGTTGTAAATTTGGTATTGAGTATGAAAGTGAAAATTAAACAACTACTCTATGGGCACTGCTAGAAAAATAAAAATCACGTGTAAACCGGCATCCAAAAAACAACAGCAGATAGTATCGAAATCATGGCTTGCCGCTTTAGAACACAAGGGTACTGGTAAAATTGACGACATGAATGCGGTTCTAAAATGATATTATGCCAAGATATTTATTAGACACAAATATCTTAGTATTTATGATACTAGGGGAGCTAGATAATATTTCATCGGATGTTGCAGTTATACTAAGTGATTACAATAATGAATTAAACACCAGCTCTATATCTACCATTGAACTCTTATCTCTCTACAAGAATAAAAAAATACGAACTAAAAGATATTCTACGCCAACAGATTTTTTGAATGCGATAGAAGATGTTTTTCATATTAAGATTCTTCCTTTTTCCAAGTCTCACCTTACTACTTTGTCAAAGCTGGAACCCGCTAACAGACACAAAGACCCATTTGATCATGCAATAATCGCCCATGCTATTGCAGAGAAGCTTACCCTTATTTCCTCCGATCGACAATTTGAAAACTATACTGATCAACGCTTGGATTTCATTTATAACAAACGATAACTCATAACCTCAATTAAGTTTACAAGTCCAATATTCTCAATAAGATCACTTCAATTCCAGAGGTAGTTTTGACTGATTATAGAGGATTTTACAGGAAGGTATGGGATTTTTTTGTAATTTTGAAACCTATTTCAAAAAACCGTGTTTCGGATGCAAAAAGGCTTGTTTCGGGTTAACGGCACGATAAGTAAATCGGCACTCGATGATTGACTTACCGATGCTCGTGCAACCCGTTTTAGCATTTTTATCCGGACAGTGACATGCAATTATAACAGAATGAACATTTCCTATAACTGGCTCAAAGAGTACCTGCAATTCGATCTTTCACCGCAAGAGACCGCCGATGTCCTTACCGACATCGGGATAGAAGCGGAAGGCGTGGAAGAGATTCAATCCATAAAGGGGGGACTGGAAGGCCTGGTCATCGGGCAGGTGCTCACCTGCACAAAGCACCCCAATTCCGACCACCTGCACCTCACCACCGTGGATATCGGCAACGGCGAGGGACCGCTCCATATCGTGTGCGGCGCGCCGAACGTGGCAGCGGGGCAGAAAGTGGTGGTGGCGACCGTCGGCACCACGCTCTACATGGAGGATAAAGAGTTTACCATTAAACGCTCGAAGATACGGGGCGAAGAGTCGCTGGGAATGATCTGCTCTGAAATTGAAATAGGCATCGGCACGTCGCACGACGGCATCATCGTGCTTCCGGACGACGCGGTGGTAGGAACCCCGGCGAAAGAGTACTACAACGTGCAGAGCGACCACCTGATCGAGGTGGACATCACGCCCAACCGGGTGGACGCAGCATCGCATTTTGGCGTGGCACGCGACTTGGCGGCTTACCTGAAACAGGAGGGAAAGCCGCACGAGCTGAAAAAGCCATCGGTCGACGCGTTCGCGATCGACAACCCGGAAGGGGGCATCGAGGTGATCGTGGAGAACAGCACCGCCTGTCCCCGCTACTCGGGATTGACCCTCCGGGGGGTGACGGTGAAAGAGAGTCCCGACTGGCTAAAGAATTACCTCACCACCATAGGGTTGCGCCCCATAAACAACGTGGTGGATATCACTAACTTCG
>JAAYTC010000123.1 GCA_012518155.1 Bacteroidales bacterium
CCAAGGTCGATCATATCTTATCATAAATTATCTCACTTATGATTTTGTTGGAGCGGGTATTATATTTCGTTACAATAGAAAGCAGCTGCAGTATGAAAATAAATGATCAATTATCTAAAACAACAATTCCAATCCGTATATCAACAAACGGATTGGAATTGAATGCTATCTATTTTCAGGTATTTTAAACGGTACGGATTTCCCTTTTTTCTTGGTCGTATATTGTTTTTCTCCCGGTTTCATATGATTTCATAGCCATCAACACTGCCACAGCGTGCTGATAACCAGCTTCAATTGGTGCAATCGTAGTTTTATTATCACGAATGCATTGTAGCCAGTCGAGAAAATGATCAGGCCCGGCGATGGGGTCAACCGCGTGTTCTCCGTTGATTGTACCATCCTTGTGGGGGGCACCTTCATCGCTATACGTGGGTTTGCTCCAATTATTCATCTTCAACACTCCTTTATCCCCGTAGAAGCTACGGACGCTTCCCGCACCATTCCCGAGGTTGTTGGAGCTACTTACCATAAACCCTTCGGGATAGATCCACGTTGCTTGGATACAGTCGGGAGTAGTAAATTCATGTTCGTCTTTCCAGGTGAACGTGTCCCCAAGACACACGCAAGATTCAGGGAAAGTGGCTCCGGTAACGAAGTGTACCATATCGATAAAATGGGCTCCCAAGTTGGGAATCGGCCCATGTGAGAACTCGTAATAACCATACCAAGCTGAGTACACGTCGGGGTTAAATGGTCTCATGGGACGATCAGCAAGAAACTCTTTCCAATCCACATCTTCTTCCTTAACATCTCTCAGGTAACCATACCAATAAGGCTTGGGTGAATTGCGACACTCCTCAACACGTGATAATTTGCCCAAAGCTCCTTGGCGAAACAGTTCGCGCGCACCCATCACTCCCGGGAGGCTACGTAATTGTGTTCCCACTTGAACTACTATCCCCGATTTTTTAACGGCATCAACCGCTTTTATTAGCTCACCCATATCCATTGCCAACGGTTTTTCCACGTAGGTATGTTTGCCTGCTTCAGCAACAGCCTTTAAGTGAGTAGTATGAACGTGATCAGGGGTTGCAATCATCACGGCATCTAAATTATCAAGATTAAGCAGTTCACGATACGAAACAACTTGTCTCGCGTCTCGTCCGAACCATTTCTTAACTTTTACATTGGCCTCTTCCCTTGCTACTCGCCATGGATCGCATAATGCAGTAATTTCGACATTCATTTCCTTCGCGTGCTTATACACACCGTCCATAAACACCTTATTACCTCGTGAACCACATCCGATAATTCCAATGTTAATTCGATCATTTGCACCAAGGGCTCTACCTTTCGTTAATACGGTTAGTGATTGTGGCAAGGCAGGTGTAGCAAACAGAGCGGGACTCGCCATAGCCACGTTTTTCAAAAATTTTCTTCTTGTTAGATCTTTCATAGTGTTACATATATCAGCAATTATTGTGTATTTAATCCGTAGTCATTCAATAAAGGTGCTAACTTAATGAGTTATTCAGTCAGTTTCTCACTGTTAGGTAGTGAAAAGAATACTTATCCACTGCCCCAGCATATGACAAAGATAACTAAAAAATAATTTAATACAAGATTTATTATTATTAAAGAGCCTTTTTCAAAATGATTTATATATCTTTGTAATAACGGTTTAAACCTATTCACCAACATACACATGATAAAAATATTGGTATTGATAGATTACTCCACTGAATTCAGTCGCCTTTTAATCAATGGACTAATTCGGTACGCCCAAGAGTCAAGGCAGTGGACCTTCTATCGACTACCTCTATATTACAGGAATCTCTATGGAGAAGAGGGGATCATAGAGCGAGCAAAGGAATGGAACGTTGATTTTGTAATCGTTCAATGGGACTTCATTAGTTTGAGTTCACTGGAAAGACTACAGGTTCCGGTTTTCCTGGAGGATTACAAGGAAGAAGGAAAGTCTTATTCTAACATTACCGGTGATTACCTTAGCATGGGAGGTATGGCCGCGAAATTCTTTATCCAAAGACGTTATAAAAACTATGCTTTTTACGGTAAAAAGGGGTTTATATGGTCGAACGAACGGGCAGAAGGTTTTAGGCGGGAAATTGAAAAAACAAAAGGAAACTATTATTTTTTCGAGAGCGAAGCACTGCATGAAGTAGAATGGAGGAGTAATCACGTACAGTTAGAGGACTGGCTGTTATCGTTACCCAAGCCGGTGGCTTTATTTGCATGCGATGACAGTTTCGCTCTTCAGGTTTCTGAACTATGCAAGATAAACAACATAAAAATTCCGGATGAAATAGCCCTTCTTGGAGTGGATAATGACAATTTGATATGTAACTTATCTGATCCCCAAATATCGTCCATCGTGTTGGATGCCGAAAAAGGAGGATACGAGCTAGGGAGAAAGATCGAGATGGTGGTGAAACGCAAGGATTATACCCCTTTCAATATCACCATTAACCCTTTACGTATCGAACTTAGAGGTTCCACTGATAAATATAATGTAGACGACATATATATTGGAAAAATCATCAAATATATTGAGTCCAATTTCCATTTAAACATCAGCATAAACCAGCTAACCGATTTGGTTCCTCTCTCTAGAAGGAGTCTGGAGATCAGATTTAAGAAAGCAATGGGAACCTCCCTTTACCAGTTTATTATCAACGTGAGAATGAACCATTTTATTAATTTGCTAACTACTACAAAAATACCGATGAGTGATTTGAGCATCCAATCGGGATTTAACGACTACTCAAATGCTTTCAGGATATTTAAAAGAATGAAAGGGTGCAGTCCCGTCGAATACCGAGAAAAGCTAGAAGAGAACAAGAACTCCGAGAATCAACAAACTGCTGCTGATCAATAATTTATCCGCATTCTCGAGAAATGCAAAACTCACCTTAAGAAGCACCCGGGATTTGTTTTGTTCTGATTTTACTTCCCCATAGTGCAAAATAGAGGATGTAGAAATAACAAACAAACCCTACGATGTACGCGAACTGGTAGCCCTGTTTTTCTGCTAAAAAGCCAAATATCAAAGGTATGATCCCTGCTCCAATAATACCCGTGACCAACAATGAAGAGCCGGTTTTCGTGAATTTACCCAAATCTTGGATAGCCAGTGGCCATACCGATGGCCACAACAGTGCGTTCGCCAATCCTAAAACGGGCACCAGGTAAATGGATACAGGCCCTCGGAGCAATAAGATCAAAAGCGTAACGGCAATGCCCAAGAGAGTAGATACCACAAGTGCCCGCGTCTGGCTTAAATACTTCGGGATAAATAATACACCGCAGGTATATCCCAGTATCATGGAAAATGATACAAGCCAAACGTAATTCTGGGGATTGGGCAGCCCCAAGTTTTGAGCAAAATCATTGATCGTGCCCAGTGCCAAATACTCCGCCCCCACGGTAAAAAATATAGCCACTACTCCCAGTATCAGATGGGGGAATTGCCATATGCTTGTCTTGGAATGCGCGTACACGGATAAATGATTATCGTCAAACGCATCCTCCGTATCTTCCATATCTTCACCAATTGCCTTTATTTCAGGCAACGGGGAGAAATAGTACACGATCCCCATCATAAACAGGATAACGGCAATAATATAGAAAGGGGTAATGGTATCCGTAATCCTAACATTGGAAAGATCGATGAAAAATGCAAGGATCAGCGATGCAATGGCATAAAACACCTTGGCGAAGATCCCCATCACGGAAATGCGGGCAGCGGCACTTGCAGGATTTCCTATGATAGAGACATACGTGCTATAAGACCCTGTTAGTAACGCTTGCCCGAGCCCATTCACGAACAAAGCCGCTAAAAATAGCGGAAAGCTAACCATCTTCGCGGAAGGCACGATCATGAGAAAACCAACGGCCATAAGGAGCAAGGCGAGAACCATCCCCCGTTTGTATCCCACCTTTTTTAATATGGGGCCGGTCGCTCCCCCGAACACCAAATAGGCCGAAAAGGTGGCCACCATTATAAGGTACGACATGGATGTTGTCACATTAAATGCCTGCTGAACAAAAGGAATAAAAAAGGCATTTACTCCCAGGGCAAAGCCTAAGACCGCGTTCATCGACCCTACAATCAACAAGGGGACGATGACGCTTTTTCTTGTTTTGTTTATGCTATCCATTTTTCCCAGTCAGTTTGAAATCCATGTTTACTCTTTTTATTGGTAAACTTCACATTCGGTTGTCACGTTTACAAAAAGTTCAATGCCGGGTTCCAACTTCTCCGGGCATCCCCCGCACGCTTCCAATTCTAAAAATCCACTCGGGTCGCAATAGATACTGAGGCTCACACCTCTTCCCGATGGCTCTTCCCAAGGGGGAGAATCGGCTATATCTATGTAATGCTGGCCGTCAGGCAACGGTTCGGAATATCTCTTTACGCGATAATTGTTGGCATTCACGTATTGAATCCAGGGGATCTTTTCACT
This sequence comes from Bacteroidales bacterium, assembly GCA_012518155.1. Lineage (GTDB taxonomy): Bacteria > Bacteroidota > Bacteroidia > Bacteroidales > Dysgonomonadaceae > Proteiniphilum. The sequence continues at coordinate 4,485 of JAAYTC010000123.1, forward strand.
TAACGCCAGTTGAAACCTTTCCGGGGTTTCTGTATTAACCGCGTATAAATCACCGCGTATGCCCCGTTGTTGATCACTCGGGTTATACATATCCCAAATATCTTCTTTGCCGGGTGGCACAGGCATATAAACGGTTCCGGAATCCGATGAGTCAAATTGGCATAACGACCAGGGAGCCAAAGAAAATTTCGTGCTGTCCAGCGTTCTTTCGCCTATATACCGGATCATCTCTTTTACTTTCTGGATGAGGACGCTTCCCTTTTTTTCTATAGAGACATGCCTCTCAAATTCGCATGGAATACCCTCCTGCGCGTTGTTGATCAAATCGATTTCCGCCCGCGTCACGCATTGGTTACCCGATCGCGAAACCACTTCCCATACAGCTCCGGTAATGGAGGGGGGGACACGCCAATTTCCGGTGCTATATTCATATCCCAAACGGGTGCCCTCCGGTGCCGGCCAAAGCGCATCTCCCCCGGGATTTTGGAAACTCTCCTTGTTAGAGCGGAGTTGTATTGCCCGGGGATTCACTTTGCTGATAACCCGGTTATTTACCACGATAAAAAGCCTGCCTTCCAAATCCAGGGCAATAATAATCCCATCCTCTTTCGTCCCTACCACATGTGTACGGCAATACGCCTGGTCGAACAAACGCAGCAGTCCCTCACCCGTCATATTTGCTCAATCTACGCTTCAAATCGGCCA
>JAAYTC010000414.1 GCA_012518155.1 Bacteroidales bacterium
AGACGGTGACGGCCAATGAGCCTATGCTGGTTGATAACCAGTACGTGCTGGATCGTTTTCGTAAAAAAATTAATCATAACGGGTTCGGAGCCACCTTCTCGTTCGCATTGATGCCCGACCTGTTCGTGTTGGCATCGGCCGAAAAGGCGTTGCGACTGCCCAGTGCCAACGAGCTATTTGGTAATGGATCGGATAACTCGCTGGCATCGCCCGACCTGAAGCCGGAGAGCAGCTTGAACGCCAACCTGGGATTCAGTTACGATTACCGCTTGGGCAGCCACTGGTTCAACCTGAACTCATCGGTTTACCTGCGTGACACGAGAGATATGATACGCCCCACGCTAAACGGGCACTATAGCTTTACCTATTCGGAGAACCTGGAGAGCGTTTTCACGAGAGGAATTGATGCCGAGTTCATGTACAACTGGGATAACCGGTTCGATTTGCGATTGAACGTTTCTAAGTTTGATGTGCTGTTCAACACCGAGTTTGATGCGAAGGGAGATAGGTATAACTTCTACCGGATGCAGATAAAGAACGAACCATCGTTCAAATTAAACGGGCAGGCGGCCTACTTCTGGAACGAGCTTCTGCAAAGGGATTCCCAAACTTCGTTTTTTGTTAGCATGAGCTACGTGAACGGGTTCTACAGGAACTGGGCCAACGTGGGAAGCAGGAACCAAGACTACATTCCCAAGCAGTATCCGATGGACCTTGGGGTGACGCACACGTTCCCCAAGGACAGGTGGGTTCTGAGCTTGGACGCGAAAAATATTTTTGATCAACAGATATTTGACAACTTCGGGCTACAGAAGCCCGGACGTGCTTTTTATGCTAAGATGACCTATTTTATTTTTTAACGATATAGGTGTTTAATTCAAACCAATTTAAATTGTCCAAAACAATGAAATATTTCACATTCAAAACAGCAGTAGCAGCCTGTGCAACGGCATTGGCATTGTTCGTCTCTTGCGAAACAACGGGCGATGGACCTGAAGGGGAAAGGCCAATAGTGACGGGCGATTTCCATATCGCTTTCGCAAACGGTTCGGAGTCTATCTCTGCGACGTTGGTTCAAGGAGTTACCGATCTGACGAAAGGCGCGATCAGCCCCACCAAAGGATGGGAACTGGAGTCGTCACGTACCGCACGCGTGTTCTCCTCTGCCGACGGTTCCACAATTTATAGCCTGAACTACACGGTGGGCGATATCGAGAAGCTGACCTACCACGGGGGAGACCTCTACAAGCAGGTGGCAACCATCGGCACCGCGACACCGCTGGGTGCAACCGCGACCCGTTTCACCAAGATCAACGAGCAAATTGGATCGGTGCACTACATTAGCGGCCAGGCGCAATATGATGGTGATACCTACACCGGACACAAGGTGGTGGCAAGCATCGGCATCCTTGACTTGTCAACTATGACATTAAAAGAGGGGTATAATAATAATATCGAGGTGGTGATGGACCAAGAGTTGGTGGAGCAAGGATACAACATCACGCGTATCGACGCGCCCGTGTTGAGCGGCGACAAACTTTACTACGGGGCCGCGGCAAGCAAGTTTGACGCCTCGACCGCGAAGAATGGTGTTACCGATAAGACCTTCACACTGGTGGTGGACTACAACGACTTGAGCAACGCGACCGTGATTACCACCGATAAGGTGAAGGGGGCAACAAACGGCTATCGCACACCCACACAACACGTGAACGAAGCGGGTGAGATTTTGCAAATGGTGAGCGGGGTGAACCCGGAGACCGGGAAGAACGAAGTGCATATCGTGAAGATCAAGGACGGTCAGTACGACGAGTCGTTTGATTTCAACCTGAGCGAGAAGTTAAGCAAGGAATCGAAGAGCAACGGCTGGTTCTATGCAAAGAATGGAATTGGATACATCCCCTACGAGGACATGACTACACCGTCGAAAGTGATCGGGGTGGATCCACAAGGGAGAGAGACTACATCGCACATGTGGAAGCTGGCGCGTATGGACTTCAATAACGGGACGGTAGTGGACCTGAACGTGCCGGATGATCTGTGGCTCACGCAGTACCAGAACGCGCCGGTGCGGGGCAACAAGCTCTATATCGCGTTGGCACCGATCGGGAAAGAGGGGCATGTTTATATTTACGACGTGAGCTCCACCGATCCGAATGGCACGAAGGGGGCTAGCCTGAGTGGCACGGGCGCCGATCAATACTTTATCGGTATTTATTAATTTATTACAAGTTATATAGGAGGTAGATTGAGGACGCTTGTACTGACCCTTATTTTGATCGTTTTTTCCGTCATTTCCCTTTTCGTGGGGGTGGCGGATATCACCGTCGCGGATATCCTGCAGTGGGATGCCGAGAAGATGTCGCTGATCACCATCAGTCGAATCCCACGGACGGTCGCGTTGATTCTTGCCGGGGTGGGGATGAGCATCTCGGGGGTAATCATGCAGCAGATGACGCAGAATAAGTTCGTCTCTCCAACTACCGCCGGTACGCTCGAAGCGGCGAAAATGGGACTGCTTATCTTCCTGATCTTTGTCCCTACCGCGGGGTCGGGGCTTCGGATGTTGTCCGCCTTCCTTTTCACCTTCGCGGCGAGCCTTATCTTCTTGGGCATCGTACGAAAGATACGCTACCGCAACGTGGTGTTCGTGCCCCTGGTAGGGTTGATGTTCGGGGGCATTATCGGTTCCATCTCTACCTTCTTCGCGGTGCGGCTCAATATCGTGCAGGATACCAACGCGTGGATGATGGGCGACTTCTCGGGTATCCTTCAGGGGAGGTACGAGTTGATCTACCTCAGCTTGCCTGCCATCGCGATTACTTACCTCTACGCGAACAAGTTTACCGTGATAGGGATGGGAGAGGACTTCTCCCGCAACTTGGGACTGAACTACAAGGCGATCATGAACGTGGGTCTCTTCTGCGTGTCGCTCACGGTAAGCTCCGTGGTGATCACCGCGGGGGCGATTCCCTTTTTGGGATTGATCGTGCCCAACGTGGTGAGCCTCATGTTTGGTGACAACCTGAAAAAGACGTTGCCCTTGGTCGCGCTATCGGGTGCCATCTTTTTGCTGGTGTGTGATATCGTGGGGCGAATAGTGATTTACCCCTACGAGATACCGATCGGGGTGACGGTGAGCATCATCGGTGCTGTAATTTTTCTTATATTAATACTGAGGAAGCGATGAAGGGAATTAAAAAAAACTTAGTCATCGCGAGCCTGTTGGTATTTGCTCTGGCGGCCCTCTTCCTCTTTTACAAGATGGGGAGCAATTGGGAATTTGCTTTGCGGTTGCGGGGGGTGAAAGTGGCGGCCATCCTGGTGGTCTCTTGCTGCGTGGCCTACTCGTCCGTGGCGTTTCAGACGCTTACCAATAACCGGATCCTCACCCCCTCCATCATGGGGTTTGAATCGGTTTACCTGCTGCTGCAGACGGTTATCGTGTTCATCTACGGCGATCAGACGTTCAAGGTATTGAATAGTTTGGATAATTTCCTGCTGTCGGTGGTCTGCATGATCGGATTTGCCTTTTTGCTCTATATATTGATCTACAAGAAAGGGAAAGACAACCTCTACTTGTTGCTTCTGGTAGGGATTATCTTGGGTACGTTGTTCAACAGCCTCAGTTCGTTTATGCAGTTGCTGATCGATCCGAACGACTATTTTATCGTGCAGGGGAAGATGTTTGCCACGTTCAACAAG
>JAAYTC010000124.1 GCA_012518155.1 Bacteroidales bacterium
ATGCTGGCCAAGCGGGAAGAGCAAAAAAGCCTCTTATTGGCAACACAACAAATATAATAGTAACTTTGTATTATACATTTAAAGACTGAATAAAATGGCAAAAATGATTTTTGGTGGGGTAGAAGAGAACGTGGTTACCCGCGACGAGTTTCCCCTGGAGAAAGCGAAGGAAGTATTGAAAAACGAAACCATCGCCGTGATCGGTTACGGCGTACAGGGGCCCGGGCAATCGCTTAACCTGCGTGATAACGGCTTTAACGTGATCGTGGGGCAGCGCAAGGAGAGCAAGACGTGGGATAAGGCAGTGGCCGACGGGTGGGTTCCCGGCGAAACGCTGTTCGAGATTGAAGAGGCGTGCCAGCGAGGCACCATCATCCAGTACTTGTTATCCGACGCCGCGCAAATCGCACTGTGGGATACGGTGAAGAAACACCTGACGTCCGGTAAGGCACTCTATTTCTCCCACGGTTTCGGCATCACCTATAACGACCGCACGGGAATTGTCCCCCCCGCGGACGTCGACGTTATCTTGGTCGCTCCTAAAGGGTCGGGTACCAGCCTGCGTCGCATGTTTTTAGAGGGCAGGGGCCTCAACTCCAGCTATGCCATTTATCAAGACGCCACCGGTAAGGCATACGATCGCGCGGTAGCCTTGGGTATCGGCGTGGGATCGGGTTACCTGTTCGAGACCGACTTCAAACGGGAGGTATATTCTGACCTCACCGGGGAGCGAGGTACGTTGATGGGGGCTATTCAAGGCATCCTGCAAGCACAATACGAAGTCCTCCGCGCGAATGGACATACCCCCTCAGAGGCCTTTAATGAGACCGTGGAAGAGCTTACCCAATCGCTTATGCCCCTCTTTGCCGAGAACGGGATGGACTGGATGTATGCCAACTGCTCCACTACCGCCCAGCGCGGTGCACTCGATTGGATGGGGCCGTTCTACGACGCCACCAAGCCGGTTTTCGAGAAGCTTTACAAGGAAGTAGCCAGCGGCAACGAAGCACAACGCTCCATCGACAGCAACTCGCAGCCCGATTACCGTGAGAAGTTAGAGGAGGAATTGAAAGCCCTTCGCGAGAGCGAGATGTGGCAAACCGGTGCCGTGGTACGGAAACTACGTCCGGAGAATAATTAACATCTATCCCGCACGATCGAGCAATCTGCAGGAATAATAAATGGAAAGGGTGGCATCGTTATTACAGTGCCACCCTTTAACTTTTATTACAGATAGTCAACAATCCCTCTCTTTATTGTTCATATACTATTTTCATATCAGATAAAATGTATTCTTTACTTTTAAGACAGCCTTTTGATCAGGATTCCTCCTCTTCTTTTGTAAGGTCTAATTTCTCATCGTCTTTACCCCGGTCGAAGAACATTTTCTTAAGCGGGTTCTTCCGTGCCTCATCGTATGCCAGCCTGTTCCTGAAAACATCGATTGCCATGTAGATGGCCTGACGGAACGACTCGTCGGAGGCCTCGTTTTTCCCCGCGATATCGAACGCGGTTCCATGGTCGGGCGAGGTGCGCACGATAGGCAGCCCGGCCGTGTAGTTCACCCCCATATCCATGGCCAATGTTTTAAACGGGATCAACCCTTGGTCGTGATACATCGCGAGGATGGCATCAAAATCCTTGAATCGTCCCGTACCAAAGAACCCGTCTGGCGCGTAGGGCCCGGCACAGAGGATCCACTCGTCCTGCGCCTCTTTTACCGCTGGAGCGATCACTTCGATCTCCTCCTTTCCAAGCAACCCGTTCTCTCCCGCGTGAGGGTTCAGTCCCAGCACGGCTATACGAGGGTTCTCGATCCGGAAATCCCTTTTCAAAGAATGATCCAGCGTCCTTAATTTCTCAAGGATTAGCTCTTTCGTGATTTTCGATGGAACTTCCGAAAGGGGTAGGTGAGAAGTAGCCAACGCCACCCGCAGCGATTCGGTAGCCATGATCATCAAGGCTTTATCCCCTTTATGCGCGAAATGCTTTTCCAGGAACTCGGTGTGCCCGGGAAAGTTAAAACGTTCGCTTTGTATACTGTCTTTATTGATGGGAAGCGTAACGAGTAGGTCTATCCTGTTGTTTAATAGATCGTTCGTGGCCGTATCCAACGCGATGAACGACGATTCACCTGCTTCGGCTCTCACGGTTCCCAGTTCAATCCGGGTTTCCTCTTTCACGCAGTTCACCAGGTTGACTCTTCCTTCTTGAGCCTCATCTGCCCTATTAATGATATGAAAATTGACGCTATTGTTATCGAGTACTTTTCGATGATAAGATGCCGATTTCGAAGAGCCATATATTACAGGCTGAAATAGTTCGAGCAACCGGGCATCAGAAAATGCCTTTAATAGAATTTCGTATCCGATGCCGTTGACATCGCCGTGAGTAATTCCTACTTTAATTAGATCTGACATTTGTTTATTAGTTTTCTTCTTCTATTTCCGGGATACTGATGGTGTAAAGCGTGGCTTCCAAGTTACGTATTAAGTTACGCTTGTTGTTTTCGGGCGCGTAAACAAAGGTTTCTACCACGACCACCATTCCCGTGTTTTCGTTCACGAATGCATGCATCACGAAAGGGCCTCCCATCATATCCGTGGTCATCTCCCACAAGCCCCGCAATTCGGCCCTAAAGAGCCCGTCCACTTCTATTCTCCGGTAATCGGGGGGATAAGAGTGTACCGCGGTAGCCATTTCCGAGTTGAATGAACCTTGGATATGTTCACCCAGTACCCTATTCCGGATATTGATTAGCGAATCTTTTTCGAAGACGGTTTCTGTTGTATAAGGGAACTGGTAAACAACGATATCGCGCCGAGAGCGGGGAGCATCATTCGTGGCCCAGTAAAAATTATCTTTTTCGGTTACACTAAGTAACCCTCTCGGGAAATGTATATCTATACCAAACATTTGTTGTACACGTGCCACGGGGTTTTTCGATTCGTTCTTAAGCCAACTCGCGGTACGTTCCAGTTCTTTTTGTATAAAATAGTTCACGATGGACTCTTCGTTTTCGGTCACGAATTCCGCGAAACTTTCGGCATCGGGCGCGTAGATATTCATGATCACTTGCCCCATCGCGTATTTATCGATATCGGCCGCGAGTCTGGGGTAACTATATATATCCGATATTTCTGGGATAATTATATTACGTGCCATTTTGAAGGTACTCGAGAAGTTTTCCGGTTCGATATGCAGTATCCTGAAATTTGGCTCCGGCTGTGGGAGAGCTTTAGCGTAAGAATTTAACACGTCGAACAATGCTCTGCCCTCGGTACCCTCCCATGCCTCCTCATCCATAATTACCATCACCTCGTTTGTTGAACCGGAAGCCGATAAAAACCCTCCTCTTCCATCGCACGCGGTAAAAAGAGCCAGTGATCCGATTAAAGCAATAATTACTGCAAGTTGTTTCATAGTTCCAAGTTTTAGAGTATTGTTCAAATATAATCAAAACTAAAGCACGCCAAGCTTCCTTCTTCTATAATCCACAAATATACGATTATTAGCATGTAAATGAAACCGATCGGGTTGATTTTATAAAAAATTAGATTCATTGACCCCTTCAGGCAATGTTTGACTGCTACCTTTCGTCACCGCGTGTTCGGATCCCACGCTCGTACATAATTACATTTTAGCGGTCGACAGCATCCCACAGGCGGCAAAAATATCTTCACCTCTCGAGGCACGAATGGTACAAATAAATCCTTTGGCGGTTAAAAAGTCACGAAACTTTATCATGTTCCCTTCGGTGGAAGGGCGCAGCTTACTCATCGGGATCACGTGAAATCGGATCAGGTTAATCCGGCAATCCAGCCCCTCGAGCAATTTGGTGAGTTCCCGCGCGTAGTGTAACGAATCGTTCACCCCGTCGAACATGATGTACTCGAACGATAGTCGCCGCTGCTTGCTCCAATCGTATTCACGCAGCATCTCTATCACCGATGCCGCGGGTGCTGCTTGTTCGATGGGCATCATCTCCAGCCGTTCTTCCGATATCGGGTTATGCAGGCTCATTGCCAGGTGGCATTTGCTCTCGTCGAGGAAACGCTTCAGGTTCGATTTTAGTCCGATGGTCGAAAGCGTGATTCGTTTCGGGCTCCACCCCAGTCCATACTCCGCTTGCAGCAATTCCGACGCCTTTTTCACGTTCTTGTAATTATCCAGCGGCTCACCCATTCCCATGAAAACCAGGTTGGTGATTGCTTCGGAGTCCGGCACCGAGTACACCTGGTTCAGTATCTCCGTGGCGGTCAAGTTGTCTTGGAAACCCTGTTTTCCCGTCATGCAGAAGTCGCAGTTCATCCGGCACCCCACTTGCGATGAAACGCAGATGGTGAGTCGATCCTCCTCGGGGATAGTCACCGTCTCCACGAACTTGCCTCCGCTTGTTTTGAACAGCATTTTACGTGTACCGTCTACCGACGTTTGTATATCCAGTGGTTTCGACCGTCCCACGCTGAACTTCTCCGCGATTAGTTCCCTGTTTTTGAGCGATATATTGGTCATTTCGTGAATGCTCTTCACCCGCTTCCCGTATACCCAGTCGGCCACCTGCTTCCCCGCGAACTTGGGGAGCCCCATAGCTGTCGCCTGTTCCGTGATTTCCGGGAGCGTCATCCCCAGTAAATATTGTTTTTGTTCCATTTTGTTTCCTGTAAATCAACACCCCTCCCGAAGGGGAGGA
>JAAYTC010000125.1 GCA_012518155.1 Bacteroidales bacterium
CCAGTTTGGTTAATTCGTAAAATCATCTTAAATTCGTCCGTTCTTAGAGGTGCGTGTAATTACGAGTGACCAAAATCACCTGAAAAATTATTGTATGAATTCGTTATGCCTGTTTTCCGGAATTCAGAATGAATTATCATTGCTTGAAAGCAGTAGTCTCTATTTTTTTGGGACAACACTCCTCCTTTTGCTATGCCTTGGCCTGGTTTTATACATCGTGACCGATCGTAAACAACGAAAGTTGTTGGAGGAGAAGGCGAAGAAGATGCGGACCGACATCTTCGCGAAAACCACGCATGAGTTTCGCACGCCACTCACTATTACCCTGGGAATGGTCCGCCAGTTGAAAGAACAGAGGGAACTATCGATCAACTCGATCACATACCTTAATATAATCGAACGACAAGGCCAAAATCTCACCGAACTCGTGAACCAACTACTGGATTTTGCCAACCTATATTCCAAAGAGTTCGTCTTGGAGTGGAAAACCGGCAACATCATTGCTTTCGTGGAGATGATAGCGGAAACCTTCCGCATCGTAGCGGAAGAACAAAACATCAACCTGATCTTCTACAGCGAGGAATCGGAAATTGAGGCCGACTTTGTACCCGATTACCTCAACAAGATCCTCTATAACCTCCTCTCGAACGCGATCAAGTATTCAAGCACCGGCTCACGTGTATACCTTACGCTGGAACGAAGTAAAAAAGACCGAAAAAAAATTATCCTGAAAGTAATCGACCAAGGAGAGGGCATTCATCCGGAAGTATTGCCCCATATCTTCGATCTTTTTTACACTACACCGGGAAAATCATCCGAGCTCACAAGGAGCTACGGCATAGGCCTCGCGCTTACCAAACAGTTGATTAAGGCCATGAATGGAACTATCCAAGTAGAGAGTAACGAGAGCAAAGGCAGCACCTTTTCTGTTGAGCTGCCGATCTTGATTAACGAAAAACAACTTCATTCTCATTGGCGGCCGCTTAAGAAAAAAAGCCCGGCGGAAGAACAGACGGGAAAGAGGGGTACAGCTCCCCTTCCCGCCCAAATCCACCAAGGCCTGCCCGGCCCCACTTTGTTGCTCGTGGAAGACAATAGAGATATGAGTCCTCCCCGAAAACCTCAAAACTCAATTTTATTGGCTTGCAACTTATTGAAAATCAATGTTCATCTTGTGAAATTTTCAAGAAAAAAGACTTATCGGAGGAGACTCAGATATTGAATTTTATATCCGTTCAATATTTCATAACAGCACCTACACCATCTTGCATGCAACAAACGGAGAAGAAGCACTCAGCATGATAAACAATCGCCCGCCCGATATCGTGATCACCGACGTGATTATGCCCCGGATGGGCGGCATCGATCTTTGCAAAAAAATTAAAACATCCCCGCTACTTAACCATATCCCCGTCGTGATTATATCCGCGAAAAACAGGGACGAGGATCTCCTGGAAGGATTGAAATGCGGTGCTGACAGCTTTATCAAAAAGCCGTTCCTCCCCGATGAACTCCGGGTACGGGTCAACAACCTGTTGCAATCACGCAGCCTTCTCAAGGAAAAATACCGTCGCACCGTATTCAGGGACGAAAATTGGGAAAAGAGTGAAGAAAATAATCATACCGAATTCTTACGCCATGTAACCGATATTATTTACCGAGAAATGAAAAACCCCGAATTCACCTCGGGAAAACTGGCCCGGGAACTGGCCCTAAGCGTGTCGCAGCTCAACAAAAAACTGAATGCCACTACAGGCTACCCTTCATCTACCTATATTTTACATGTGAAACTTAGTCACGCGAAAAAAATTCTCGCAACACGCGATAAAACCATTGGCGAAGTGGCATCGGAATGCGGCATATACGACCTGAATTACTTTTCACGCGTATTTAAAAAAGAGACTGGAATCACACCTACCCAATACAAACGCCTCCCGAACCTCTGAACTCCCACTGGGCATACCTTACTGATTATCAAAGATATTCACGTGATTTTCAGGTACGATGAAAACAAGCAATAACAGATATCATAAAAAAGACTTTTAATTTAACATGAAAGACAACTAGCACTCGTTACCATCTGAAATACAAACGATTAAATCACACACACACTCAACCTGTGCTAACTCACCCCAAAGTTAAAGCCTGTTTTATCCTACATTTTGTGAAATAAGTCCTAACTGCCGGACTATCAAATGCGTATGTTTGCTGTCGCAAAAAACGGTTTAAAAGGACACCTAACATTCTTTAAACGTTCGGAACCGATGAATCCAACATAAGCCGAATAAACAAGCAGAGGTCGCGATAATATTTCTAAACGGTTAAAGAGAATGCGCTAAACGCAGGGCAAGTTTTCGCCCGGTATCAATATTTAAACGTAACAAATTCTAAACGCCTATGAAGTATAAACTCATTCAAAAAGCCAATCCGTTAGAGCCGGAAACACAACGTAAGTGGTATGCCAGCGCGGTAAAGAGGGGCACTATCAACAATTATCAACTGAGCAAAGGCATCGCCTCCAAATCGTCCCTCACCCGAGGTGCCGTGATGAACGTGATCGAGAATATGGTGGATGAAATTCCCCGTTACCTTGTAGATGGGTACAGCGTGAATCTCAACAACCTGGGAACCTTGCGCCTCTCGCTCTCTAGCGAAGGGGTGAACGAGCCGGGCGATTTCATCGCCGAGAATATCAAGAATACGCGCGTGGTTTTTACTCCATCGCCGGAATTCAAAAAAATGTTGGAAAAAATCGATTTCAAAGAAGTTTAATAACCCCTTTAACGATGCAAGTCATGCCCATGTATGCTACATCCATAAAGAGCAAATCAACATTCAATGGCTAATACACGCGCACGTATCCCGAAGCAGTCAGCGAAGGTGCGATCACTGATGCTTCACTCGTTGGGTTTCATCACGGGCGATCCTTCCATTAAAGTGAGTTATCCATACCTATTTCACCCGGGGCTACAGGTTACCGTGAACGAACCCGGGGATGCCAAATGGATCTACCTGATGCTGCCCATCACCCGGGGAAGCTTGATCACCGATATCAAAATTGCACATCACCGTACCGGAATCCAGAGCCGCGTTACGCTCGTGCGATTGGTGGAACAACGCGAACCAGTTTCGGCCACGGTAATACACGATGAGGCGATCGATAAAGCAATTCCCTCCACGTGTGTCATTAACTCTACCTGCCGGGTAGTAGTGAACAACAGCACTTTGTTAAAGGTGTGTATGAATTTCGCTAATACCGACGACATGATCGAATTTGGCTCCGTGGAGATTTGCTACATCCCCGATTACATGGCTCCCCATGAGAAAAAGAAAAAGGATAAAAAAGTCAGTAAAGAGGCGGAGGAGATGGTGGCCACCTACCTGTTCAGCAACCATCGCGCGTTGAACATGCATCTTGACTGTTCCCATCCTAGTGCATGCAGACCTGTATGATAATGATGATTTTTGGCATTATGATGATGAACCCTATAGTACTTCTCAAGCGCGCGCTTCCTCTCCATCGGATGACGACGATGAGGACTATTCTTGGGAAACTACCAACTGGTACGAAAACATCAGCGTGGCACTTCAGGTGAAAAACAAGAACATGCAGGAGGGCGACGATACCGAACGTTTGTTAGTTTCTACCGAGTATATACGTGCCGATCTCGTTAAAACGTATGCCCGCGTTGAACTAATCGACGAAAATAATTACGTGGGCAGGTGGCAAAACAGGCTTCCGTCGCACATGGCAGACGATATCGCGATGTCTTCCTATTACAAACCATCCACCGAAGTTGAGCTATGGAATGGATACAACCAGGTAACCGGGGTATTTAACGGAGCTCCCGAGCTTAACCTGAACGATTTGATCCAGGCAATCGCACAATACAACGGCATGTGGCGAGTATTGGAGAATTTCGGCTATGATGATATCGAAGATAAATTTGTTTTCGAATTGATTGATAATCCCAACGAAGGGGTGAACCAATCCACCCGTTACGTGCAGTTAAATGGTGCCACGGGCGTGATTAACGTTACCCCCAACCCGACGAATTCCGCGTTACCCCACCAAGCAGCGGTAGGACGTACCCCCGTGGTGCTGGCGAAGGTAATGAACAACGGCAAAGTCTATGCAGTGGGTTACATTAAAATCGTGATCACCGACAACTTCGATCTCGATGCTATTTCCGATATCCCAACGATCGTGCTCGATCCGTTCACGCTCAATTGCGATGCCGAGTATGTATTTACCGATGGCAACAAGCTGAGGGCCGATATGGATCAGGTTTTCAATCACGAAAGAGTGAAACTGGGAAAAGACCTGTTCTTTGACGAGTACACGGGCACTATCACCCACTCGATTTCCAGCTTTGTTCCTGCCATACCGGGGAATTTCGCGAATGTAACCGACTTCGAATTTAGTTACGAAACTTACCAAGACACCCAATCCGGCCAGTTAGAAAACTATATCGAAGGAACCATTAAGAATACTGCCCCGGCCGGCAAGTATACTATCGAGACCACGTTGTCGTCTCAAGGTTACAGGCCTGACATCATCCTTACTTGGGAACTCGACGTGAAATTACCAGCTTACAACCTCACCGACAACACCGCGATCTTATCTGGAAATAAAATCGTCGTGAACCCGACTATCCTGGAACAAGCAGGGAAGACTTCAA
>JAAYTC010000126.1 GCA_012518155.1 Bacteroidales bacterium
AGGAGTTGCTGCTCAAGTCGAAGTAGGTGAACTCCACGGGAGGGATCGAATAGCTGCCCTCGTAGCGTGGGATAGCCATGTACTCTACCGTGCGCACTCCCGTGAGTCCATTGGTAGTCACGTTCAACGAATTATTTACCGTGGGATCGTACACTTCAAAGTTATCCGGGAACTGCACGATGGGATCGCGAATCAGCTTCATGTTTCCCGTCCCGGAGATCTCTAAGCGTAGCGTGATCGCCTCGTTGGCCCGCGTTTGGGTGGTACTGATGGAGGGGTTCAGGGTAAAGGTCCCCACCGCGTTGGCGTAACTCGCCGGACGATTCGCGGGGAGCGGCCGCACGTTAATCGTCACGGGATTGGTCACCATCTCCTTTTTCACGTCCACCATCACCTCCTGCGAACCAAAGAAGGTCGAAACGCTTCGTCCCGAGGGCACGGAAAAAACCATTTCGATCCGTCCACTGGGTATCGTGATCTGTCCCGACCGCTGCGGGAACAGCAACGTCCGCCGCAAGTTCGCCGTGTAGTAGTTCCGCCCTTCGTACCGCTCCATCTGTAGCTGCTGATTCATCGGCAGATCTACCTCTTCCACCATGAACCCTTCGAACTCCGGAAACTGGATTCTTCCAAAATTCACCACGTTCAGCGTGGTGTACAAGCGGAATGTAACGGTAAACCCCTCCTGTTCGTAGGGACTGTTTTTAGAGATAATAGCCCGGATAAACGCGTCGCTCGCGGATACCGTGGCCGAGCCCGTTGAGGGTCGCTCCGCGCGTTGTTCTCCCCCCGGGGAGCTCCCGGCAGCAGCCTCGTCCGGTGGAAGCACCTCTATCGTGAGCGAGTTTGATTCGTAGTTGCTCCCGTCCACCCGGATCGATGCCGGCGGAAGGGTAAACCGCCCCGTTTCGGGCGCGATCAAGATATAGGTATAGGTGACCGACCGTTCGGAGGTGGTCTTCCCGTTGACGGTCCGTTGGCTGAAGCTGGTGGATGTGCTGGGCCCAAACAACACCTCGAAATCGGGCATGTCGGGCAAACGAAGGTCTCTCCCCTCCTGATTCAGCACGTAGCTCAACCGGAACTGCTCCCCTTGCACCACCGTGGCAGGAGCGGTTGCTTTAAAGTCGACCTGCGCCATGGCCGTGAAGCTACACGTCAGCCATGCTATCAACAAAAAAAGATATGTTCCTCGCTTCTCTCTCTTTATCATCGCCTGTTCTTACCAGTTTTTATTGCGTCTTCTAATATCTTCGGCTCGCTCTTCACGCTCTCGTGCCTTCATCTCTTGCACTTTTTCTTGCGTTTCTCGCTCGTCTTGTTCTATCGCTTGGAGAAGTTGTCGGGCATTATCGCGCGACATCTGTTCCGGTCCCTCCGGTTGCTCCGGCCGTTTCTCCTGATCGGGGGGCGTTTGGGGCGTCTCTTGCTCCTGTTGCTCCTGATCCTGCTGCTGATCCTCCTGATCGTCCCCGTCGTCCGGATCCTGCTCCTGTTCTTCGTCCTGGATCATTTTTTGCACCACGGCCAGGTTATACCTCGCCTCTTCGTCCTCCGGGTTCAACCGCAGCGCCATCTTGTAGGCATCCATGGATGCCTGCAGCTCCTTTTGTTGTAGCATCGCGTTGCCTATATTGTGCCACCCTTCGGAAGCTGCCAAGGGATTCTCCTGTTCCAAAGATACAAAATGTTGGTACTGTTCCACGGAAGCGGGCCAATCTTTTTGGCGATACGTCGCGTTTCCCAAGTTAAAGGTCGCCTCCTTCGAAGCGGGATTCTCCTCCAACGCCTCGTTAAACCGGTCGGCCGCCTCCGAGTATTTCTGTTGTTGGTACTCTTTATTGCCTTTGCGCACGTTCTTCCGTACCTCTTTCTGCGCCATAAGCGTCACCGGAAGCGCGGCAGCCACCACCAACACAAGTATATATTTTATCGCGAATCGGTTCATCTCTTCACGTTTTACATCGTTATCCATTTCGTTATCCTGCCCTGTATACCGGCAAGTTAATTTCACCCTTCCACAGCTTAACACCCCGTTGCACAGGCAATCCATTTGCACGGGGAGCTTCCCTTACGCGGCTTAATTTTCTCTTTCAAACAGCCGCACGTTACGGAACAGCGGGTTCTTCTTATCGTAGACCAGTATCTCGATCAGCAAGATCGCCAGAAGTATCCACGCCATGATAGGAAATTTCTCGTCGTACTCCGAGTAAGAGAGGCTCGTGGTAGCTCCGGTTTCCAGCTCATCCAGCCGTGCTTCCAATGCCCTCACCGCCGTGTTCGAATTATCGGCACGCACGTACAACCCTTGTCCGCTCTGCGCGATCTCCATGCCCATCTCTTCGTTCAGCCGCGAGATCACCACGTTTCCTTCGTTGTCGG
>JAAYTC010000127.1 GCA_012518155.1 Bacteroidales bacterium
CCATTGAACTCGCGTATAACTATTTTAATATCCAGTAATATGGCCATCGAGATACAAGAGTTACACATCCGGATTAACGTGGAGGAGGAGCCTGCCGGGCAAAGCACTACCGAGAGCAGAAGCGAGGAGCGGGAGCAGATCATCGCCGATGTGGTGGAAAAGGTAATGGAGATATTATCAAAAAAAGAGGAACGTTGATATGAGCGGCGAACTGACAAAGTTAAAGATTACGGCCTACAGCGACGAGAAATTCTCGGAGCAGGTAGCGGACGGGGAGTTTAAAACGTTACTCAATCCCGAAACCTACCTGTTAAATTACAAGGTTGAACTAAACCAGACGCAGGCGGCAGGGACCAGTGCTTCGGCCCCACGGTATAACAAATCGCTTCCGGAGGATTTAAGCTTGGATTTCCTGTTCGACCGGACCGGTGTGATCACCGATTACAACCCTTCGGGGGAGGGAGGCAGCAACACCTTTAAAGATGAAGGGAGGGGAGTAAATGATGACGTGGACCATTTTAAGAAAGTGGTGTTCGACTACAACGGGGAGAAGCATAAGCCCAACTACCTGACGATCGCTTGGGGAACGCTCCTGTTCAAGGGGACCCTCTCGGAGATGGAGATCCAGTTCAAACTGTTCAAGCCGGATGGAACCCCCTTGCGTGCCGTGGCCAAAGCGAAGTTCAAAGGATTCGTGGAAGAGACGCTACGGGTGGCCAAAGAGAACAGCAACTCGCCCGACCTCACACACGTCCGGGAGGTGAAAGAGGGGGATACATTGCCCTTAATGACCTTTCGTATTTACGGTGATTCAAAGTATTACCTCGAAGTGGCTAAAGCCAACCGGATCACCAACTTTCGGAAACTAACAGTGGGACAGAAGATATTCTTCCCACCCGTAACAAATCATCCCTGAATATGCCTGTAAGCTATATTGATACCGCCCGGTCATCCGATCTTGTCACTACTAAAATTATGGTGGAGGGGGAGGAGCTTTCGCCCATCTATCACGTGGTAAATATCGTGGTGTCGAAAGAGGTAAACCGCATCCCGGCCGCGACAATCGTCCTCCGAGATGGCGATCCGGCGGCACGTGATTTCGCGTTGAGCAACCAAGGATTTTTCGTGCCGGGAAAAGAGGTGGCGATCCAAGTGGGGTATCACTCCGAAGAGAGCGTGATCTTTAAAGGGATCGTGATAAAGCATCGCCTGAAAGTCAGGCCGGCCCAATCCTACCTCATCGTGGAGTGCAAAGACGAAGCGGTGAAGATGACGGTTGGACGGAAGAACCGCTATTTCCACGAGAGCAAGGACAGCGACATCGCGGAAGAGATCATCGCCTCGTATGGTTTGCAAAAAGAGATCGAAAGCACGGGAATCACTCACCCCCAGGTAACCCAGTACCATGTTTCTGATTGGGATTTCCTGATCACCCGCGCGCAAGCCAACGGGAAGATATGCGTGGTAGAGGATGGTAAGCTGTCCTTGCGGAAGCCGGACATGGAACAAGAGCCGGTGGAGACCGTCATGTATGGGACCACGCTACTCGACCTGGATGCCGAAATCGACGCGCGCGACCAGTTTCAAACGATCACCTCGTACGGCTGGAACGCGGCGGAGCAGGAGTTGCTGGAAGCAGAGGCGGAGATACCGGGAGTAGCGCTCAATGGTAACCTGTCGACGGACGAACTGGCACGGGCCATCAACCTGGATAACCTTCAGTTGCAAAATGGCAGTGCCAACAGCACCTCGCTGCGGGAATGGGCCAACTCGAAAGCACTGTTCAGTCAACTTGCGAAGGTCAGGGGTCGGCTCAAACTCCAAGGCATCCCGGCAGTGAAGCCGGATAGCGTGTTAAGGCTGGAAGGGGTGGGCGACCGGTTTAGCGGGAACGTCTACATTTCCGCGTGCCGCCACGAGATCACCGAGGGAAATTGGACCGTGGACGCGCAGTTTGGCATCCACCCGAAATGGTTCTCGGAGACGGTTGATATGAACGACTTGCCCGCGGCAGGGCTCACCGCCGCGGTGAATGGCTTGCAGATTGGCATTGTCACGCGATTGGAGAACGATCCCGACGGGGAAGACCGGATCGCGGTGAAGCTGCCTGTGGTAGATGGCCAGAGCGAGGGCACGTGGGCAAGAGTGGCTACCCTCGACGCGGGCGCTGACCGAGGCTCGTTCTTCCGGCCCGAGATTGGCGACGAGGTGGTCGTGGGTTTTTTAAACGACAACCCCGACGACGCGGTGATCCTCGGGATGCTGCACAGCAGCGCGAAACCGGCCCCGTTGAGCGCGACGGATGAAAATCACGAGAAAGGATTCATCACCCGGAGCAACATGAAGTTTATCTTTAACGATGACGATGTAAGCGTGACGGTGGAGACCCCCAACGGGAACCGGCTTGTTCTCAGTGACCGCGATGGAGGGATAAAGCTGGAAGATGAGAACGGCAATACTATCCAAATGGACTCCAACGGAGTAGCGATCGAAAGCGCTTCGAAACTGGTTATAAAGTCGGCCACCGATATGCAAGTCGAAAGCGGCACCAACATGGAACTGAAGGGAGGAGCCCTGCTAACAGCGGAGGGAGCGGGAGGAGCGGAACTATCCAGCACCGCCGTCACCACCGTAAAGGGATCCACAGTAATGATTAATTAAATGATTCAATTAATATAACTACAGCTAAAGATGAGGGTACACATGGGTCACAAAACATTGTCAGTCGAATAGTTAGCTGTAGTTATTACTCGTAAAACATGAATTAAATGAGTAAACCAGCTGCAAGAGTAACGGATATGCACACCTGCCCATTGGTCACGGGTGTAGTGCCACACGTGGGCGGCCCGATCCTGCCACCGGGCGCACCCACCGTATTTATTGGCGGGATGCCGGCAGCGAGAGTGGG
>JAAYTC010000128.1 GCA_012518155.1 Bacteroidales bacterium
TTCCGTTTCTTTAGAATCTGATTCTCTAAGAGGTTGATTTCTAGAAGGGTCATGCTGTGTTAGTACTTTGCTTTCTGCCGTTTGGTATGTTGGATTTATCGCTTCAGGAGTTATTTTCGGTGCATGAACTTGCTTTACCGGGCCGGGCGATGTTGTTTTTTGTTGCTCGGGCAAGGTCGGATCAGGGTTCTCCAAAACTCTACCGCCACGTAAGTAGCGTGACGCGTAATAGGGCTCGTGGGAAGAGGAGATAATCACCCCGCTGGTGGTCGACGCGTGAATAAACCGAAAATGCCCTGAACGTAATATCTCCGAAACGATACCCACGTGTCCGACAGTACCGTTTCTCCTGCCCCCTTCAAAAAAAACCAGGTCCCCTATACGCAGGTCCTCCCTCTTGGCCACGGTAGGTAGTTGCCGATCTTGTCCGGCAGAACTCGAGTTAAGGCGGTAACCGAAATTACGGAAAACGAAGGAGGTGAACCCGGAACAATCAAACGCATCGGGCCCTTTCCCGGAATAACGATACGGTTTGCCGAGATATTTTTTACTATAGGCAAGAATATCATTTTGAACCGTGCTTGTTTCATAACGAGAGTCGGCAACTTTTCTCACACCACACGACGAGAGGATGAGTATGATTGAAAATATTGAAGCAATTTTAAGACTGCCTTTATTCATGTTTAGGGTCGAAAACATTCCAAAGCTCGATAAGTATATGAGGCAAAAATAATCAAATTCCAGAGAAAAAGTGCTATATTAGTCCCCGAATTATCTTTTTGAACTAAATAATGAGGAAAATAGGAAAGTTACGGACCATTGTTTTTGATTTTGGAGGCGTACTAATTGATTGGAATCCCACCTATCTTTACGAGAAAGTTTTTGACGAAGAATCGGAGATGCTCCATTTTTTGGAACATGTTTGTATGCCGGACTGGAACATATTACAGGATGCCGGCCGTCCTCTTGCTGAAGCAACAAGGATACTGCAGGAGGAGCATCCGCGATATCATGATGAGATAGCCATGTTCTACGGACGCTGGGAAGAGATGCTCGGGGGTACGATTGATGCAAACGTGAAATTGATTAAGCCACTTAAGAAAAAGTATAAAGTGTATGGCCTCACGAACTGGTCGGCTGAAACAATCCCCATCGCGATGGAGCGATATGATTTTTTTGAGGAGCTGGATGGTATCGTGGTATCGGGCGAGGAGCGACTGATTAAGCCTGACCCAGCGTTCTACCAAGTATTGCTCGATCGGTACTCGTTAAAACCGGAAGAGAGCCTCTTTATTGACGACAACGCGGCCAATATCGAAACCGCGCGCCAAATGGGTTTTCACACCATGCATTACACCGGAGAGGAGGAACTCGAAGAGTGGCTCCGAAAAAATGATATCCTGTGATGTTGTAAGATCACATCTATCAACCATATTTATAGTTTATTAGTTTGCCCCATTGAAACAATGGGGAGAAAGGGCTTGTTATATCGTAGCAGTCTCATTGAGAATGCGTTTTGAATATAAAAAAGAAAAAAGTTATGAACAGACTAGAACAACAAGCCGAACTCCTGAACGATCTCGTACTCATCAATAACGATCGTATGGAAGGGTATCGAAAGGCACAGGAAGAGCTAAAGCCGGAGGATAACGATTTGGCGGTGCTGTTTCAAGACAGGATCGAACAGAGTCGTATGTTTCATACTGAACTGGTGGGTGAAGTTGCCCGTTTGGGTGAACAGATAGCTACCGGCACCAAAACGTCGGGCAAGATATATCGTGCCTGGATGGATGTGAACGCCTTTTTCGGTGGCTCTGACAGAAAGGTTATCCTCGATAACTGCGAAGTTGGCGAGGGAGCAGCTCTGCGAGCTTACGATTCAGCGTTGGAAGCGGACTATCTCGCCCCTGATCAAGCAGCCATGGTGCTTCGTCACCATGCCGAAATCAAAGCGTCTCATAACAGAATTAAGTCGATGCGAGACGCGCTGTAAACCAAAACCACAGCTGATCGCGAGTACCAGTGTCTATTGCTTGCACTTTTTATTGCATTCGGGTGCACGGAAAAAGATAGCTCGCGTCAAACCCGGAGGGCGGTCGATAAAGCCGCCCTCCCGCTCGATATCCCTTAACCCATTTAAAAGTACAGCACCATGAGTAAAAAGAATGAAGAGAAAAAACTACGACCCGAACAAGAACAAGAAAGACCGGGAAAAGAGTTTAAAATGAAACCCGTTCCCGAATCTACCCCAGTCGATAGCCATCTTAAATTAAAAGGAAAAGTAGCCTTAATTTCCGGCGGTGATAGCGGTATAGGTAAGGCCACCGCGTTGCTATTCGCGGAGCATGGGGCAGATATCGCGATTTCGTACCTAAGCGAGACGGACGATGCCGTTACCACCAAAAAAAAGATAGAAAAATTGGGAAGGAAGTGCCTTTTGATAGAGGGAGACCTTGCGCGGGAAGAAAACTGTAAAAAAGCCGTGGAGGAAACGATCGCTAAATTTTTGAAGTTGGATATACTTATCAATAACGCCGCCCTTCACTGGGAGAAAGAGCGAATTGAGGATATCACGACCGACCAACTGGAGCGCACTTTTTACACTAATTTTTTCTCCTATTTCTGGGTAACAAAGTATGCCGTACCCCATCTAAAGAAGGGAAGTACCATCGTGAATACCACGTCGGTTACCGCGTATCGGGGAAGCCCGAAATTGATCGATTATTCTGCTTCAAAAGCGGCGATCGTGGGATTTACTCGTAGTTTAGCGTTAAACTTAATCGATCGCGAGATCCGTGTAAACGCGGTGGCCCCCGGTCCTATATGGACCCCTTTGATCGCCTCCACGTTCGACGAAGAGAAGGTAGCCAAATTTGGTAGCGATAAGCCGATGGGTCGGGCAGGGGAGCCCCGTGAAGTAGCCACTTGTTTTCTTTTTCTGGCAAGTGACGACTCCAGTTACATGTCGGGACAGTGCCTCCATCCCAACGGTGGAGAAGTAATTAACGGGTGAACAGCATCAAAAATGCTTGCGCCATCCAGTTGGCCAAGGCCTGTCGGTTGTTGCTCAGTAGAATGCGCTGGCGGTCAAACGCGTTTTGAATATTCCCTACCTCCACCAAAATGGATGGGGGCTCAAGATGGCGCAGAATATACAAGCCTCGTTCTTCCACGTGGCCACTGAAGCCCCTACCGGGTTGGTGCGTGTCGTATTTCACGCGAAACAGGTCACGCGTGGTGGTGGCCAGTAACTGGGATTGTTTATCCGGAGAGTGGTAGAAAAAAACATCGATGCGTTTACCCTTGTTGCGGCTATCCACGTGTATTTCGATAGCACGACAGTAGTCGAACTGCTCTTTGTCCCTTTCGTATAGCTCGTTCACTTTCTCAACTCTTTGCTTCAGTCGGTCTAATTGGTTCCGGGGAATAGGTTCTCCCATGCAGGTTTCGTTCGAACTATTATTGAGATACATACCATCTCGTATGCCATCCTGTGGATCTTGGATGATCACGTGCACGGTGGCTCCGTCAAGCATTAGTTCCCGAGCAAGTCGCAGGGCGATATCGTAGGCGTACTCATCCTCATGCAGTATCCTGTTCCCTACCCGTGCAATGGCTCCAGGGTCGGGTCCCCCGTGACCGCTTATAATATAAAAACAGGCATTTTTAAGCCGCTCCGATCTCGGCGTCATGTCGCCCGCTGCAGACCCGAAAATAGCCGGGTCTGTCCCTTGAGGAAGCATTTCTATCGATGCCGGGTACTCGTCGCCCGGGTGGAGAGGAGGGATCAAGTACACGGTTCCCAACTCTAAACCTCCCTGTGCGTTAAGGCGATCGAAATTTAACTCAATAAACTCTTGCACGTACGCGTCACCAACTCGGTTCCATCGTCGCAAGAACGAAAAAATACCATCGCCCTCAATCGGATAGGCCCTATCTTGCGCGATTACCGCTATGGGTAAAAGTATAAATAACGAAAGGATATAGAGTGATAGATTTCTCATGTTTTTTGTCTGCAAAATTCATTTACTTGCTGCACGGCCAGTTGCGAGCAAGGCTGATTATCGAGTATACACCAAATGATGGGGTGATTGCCAAAAATAACCATTTTATTTATCTTTCATGGCTTATAGAAATAACCAATAATACATTTTAACCATTATTCGGAACCGCGTACCTGTTTTATTTTTACCTTTGTCAATAATTAAAACAATGTGGAAAGATTTGGACTGCTTGCAACCACAGAAAAAAATGCTAAAACGCTTCGTTGCATTTCCTTCTTCATTTTGCTTTCAGTTCCCCTCGTTGTTTTACGCGAATAATGTAGAATCACGCTTTCTTTGTCACATTCGCGGCTGCTTTATTTGTTTCTCCAAAAAAAAGTACTCGCGTGAATAGAGAGAGCTAAAATAGGTAAACTATGAATTATTTATTTACTTCCGAGTCGGTATCGGAAGGGCATCCCGATAAAATAGCCGATCAGATCTCCGACGCGCTTCTTGATGAGTTCTTAGCATACGACCCCGCGTCGAA
>JAAYTC010000129.1 GCA_012518155.1 Bacteroidales bacterium
AGGAAGAGTGAGCCTCGATCAGAAGCTGATGAACGATAAACTACGTGTACGTATTATATCCAACGCCACGCGTACCGAAAGAAACGGGGTTGACCCCACGGGAGGAGACACCTCGGTTAGTAACGCGCTTATGTACAGCGTATGGGGTTACCGACCCGTATCGCCATCCGGAAAAGATCTGATGGAAGAACTTTACGACGATGCGGTAGAGATGACCGAAGATTACCGTTTCAACCCGGTACTCTCGGCATACAACGAGTACCGCAAAACCACCACCGACAACCTGAACATCAATGGGATGGTTGATTACGAGATCATCAACAATCTCCGATTCAGGGCAACCGGTGGGTATCAACTGGTGAATTATACAACCGAACGGTTCAATAACTCGAAAACAAAGACCGGTTTTTATCACGATAAAAACGCTTCCTATCGGGGGGTGAACGCCTACTACAGGCAAAACAACACCAACCGGTTGTTGAACGAGAACACGCTCACGTACCAGTTCCGCAACCAAGGACATAACGTGAACCTACTGGGAGGGATAACCTTCCAGAAGGAGAGTTTCTACTCGCACGATATGACCAGCACGTTTATCACCAACGAGATCTTCGAGATGGCCGGGTTCGGGAAAAGCAGTAGCACCCCGTCGATCGGTTCTTCTAAAGGTGAAAACACGCTATCCTCTTATCTCGGGCGGGTGAACTATAATTACCGCTACAAGTATTACGCGACCGCCTCATTCAGGGCAGATGGTTCTTCTAAGTTTTCTCAAAAGAACCGCTGGGGTTATTTCCCTTCGGCATCGTTGGCATGGGCATTTAGCCGCGAGGATCTCTTGAAAGACAGCAACATCCTCACCAACGGTAGGCTCAGGCTGAGCTACGGGCAAACAGGGAATAACCGGGTAGGGAATTATGCTTACAGGGGCATGTTGACCACTGGTGATAATTCGCTTTACCCGTTCGATAGCAACAAACACATCGCGTACCTCCCCACCAGCATGCACAACGACAACTTGAAGTGGGAGACCACCGATCAGTATAACGTGGGGCTCGACCTCGGTTTCTGGAACGACCGCGTAAACGTGGTACTTGATTACTACGTGAAAAATACGCGTGACCTGCTGTTGCAGGCGGATCTTGCTCCCTCATCCGGGTATCCATCCGCCATGATGAATATTGGTGAGTTGCAGAACAGGGGACTCGAATTCTCGATTCAAACCACCAACATACAGACAAACGATTTTTACTGGGGTTCTTCGTTCAACGTCTCGTTCAACAAAAACGAGATCACGAAACTGAACGACGATCAGATAGCGATGACAAGGGCGGTTTACTGGGACAACAAGTACCGGACCATGCCGGCCTATATCAGCCCCATCGGGAGCCCCGCGGGATTGATGTACGGCTTCCTGTACGAGGGAACTTATAAAACAGAGGATTTTGATATCACTACAAACGGGAACGGCGACCCGGTATACACGCCCAAAGAGGGAGTGGTTCTCTATTCGAACGAGTCGAGGCCAGGAGATCCCCGTTACCTCGATATCAATAACGACGGGGTAATCAACGACAACGATAAGACCATTATCGGACAAGGCCATCCCATCGCGATTGGCGGGCTGAACAACAGCTTCGTCTATAAAAGCCTCGATTTAAGTTTCTTTTTGCAGTTCAGCTATGGAAACGATGTGTTGAACGCGAACAGGATGGTGTTTGAAAACCCACAGGGCAAAAGACACACCAACATGTTTGGCAGCTACATAAACAGGTGGACAGAGGAGAATCCGAACAGCAATATGCCCCGTTCAAGAGCCGTGGGATCACAAGAATACAGTAGCCTCTACATCGAGGATGGTTCGTTCATCCGCTTGAAATCGATCGCGTTGGGTTACACCTTCCAACCGAAGGTATTGCAAAAATTGCATATCGCGGCAGCCAGGCTCTCCCTTTCGGCAGAAAACCTGCTCACGATTACCTCCTATTCGGGGAACGACCCGGAGGTATCGACCCGGAACAGCGTGTTGACGCCCAGCTTCGACTGGTCGCCCTACCCCCGTTCTAGAAGTTATTCAGTTTCACTTAATCTGACATTTTAAAAACAAGCGAAAATGAGAAAAATTACAACTATATTGGCACTGGTAATCGCCTTGGGAGCGTGCAGCGACTTCCTCGATACGCGTGCTTACGACTTTGTTTCTCCGGAAGAGTTTTATCAAAACGAAAACGACGCGCAGATGGCACTGGCAGGGGTGTACTCCGCGTTGGCCTCGGAGGATGTATACGGCAACAGGTACTCCTGCATGATCTCCAACGTGGACGACTTGAGTTTTTACGCTCGCCCTGCCACGCAAACTGTAACACACGTGTACGGAAACGGACACAACACGAGTAATACCGATATTTATAACGCGTGGACCGCGATCTACGGCGGTATCGAGAGCGCGAACATCCTAATGGAGCGGATCGAAAACTCCGATATCAACGAGGCGGTAAAAACCCGCATCATTGGAGAGGCCAAGTTCCTCCGGGCATACTACCACTTTTTGCTGGTACAGGCATGGAAGGAAGTGCCCATCCGTGAGGAGTCGTTTAAAGATGTTTCGAAATCAACGCTTGTCGCCACACCGATGGCAGAAGCGTTGGACTGGATCATCCAAGAGATGGAGGAGACCTTGCCCATGGTGGATAACGAGCTGTACGACGAACGCCCCTCTTACGTGAAAAGGACCGTGGTAGAAGGCGTATTAGCAAGGGTTGCCCTCACTCGCGCAGGATATCCAACCAACGGCGGAAAACCCTACTTCGAGAAAGCAGCACACTACGCGAAAGCCGTGAAAGACTCTAACAAGCACGGGCTAAATCCTGACGTGTACGAGATGTGGAAACGGATGGCAAGTGATCGCTACGACACGGAGTACAACGAGTCGATGTGGGAAGTGGAATTCATCGGCTCAAGGGAATTGGACGGGAATTGGACCAACGGACGGATCGGAAACGTGATCGGGAACGTGCAACGAAACGGCTCCACCGAGGGATTAGGATACAGCTACTGGTTTTACAGCGGATCGCTGATTCTTTGGGACCTGTTTGACGAAGATGATAAAAGGAGAGACCTTTCGATGGCTCCCTATCAAATAAACGTGAACGACGAATACGTTTACTGGAGAGACAACCAGATTGTGCAACGTGCCTGCGGTAAGTTCCGCAGGGAGTGGGAAACCATCATGCCGCGACACAAAAACTACACGCAAGAGAACTACCCTATCATCCGTTACGCCGACGTTCTATTGATGCTGGCTGAAGCAGAGAACGAAGCCAATCAAGCGCCTACTGCATTGGCTTATGAGGCGATCAACGCCGTACGGGAAAGAGCCGGCGTAGAACCCCTCTCGGGGTTGTCGTACGCCGACTTCCAACAAGAGCTGCGCGATGAGAGAGGCCGGGAGCTCTGCTTCGAATCCCTCCGGAAATACGACCTCGTGCGGTGGGGTATCTACACCGAAGCCATCTCGGCATTGGGTGAAGCAACGTA
>JAAYTC010000130.1 GCA_012518155.1 Bacteroidales bacterium
GTCCACTTTTCCCACGTTAATGAATAGTCGGGCATATCCTCTCTCGGGCTGACGAGGTCCTTTCTCGTCCCTCGACTTACGGGAGAAAAGGCCCTTGTCGCGGCCTGCACGGGAATCGTCCGGTTCAATAATCTCTTCCGCCTGCTGGTAATATTCAATCAACCGGTTAAACTCGAGGGATACCATTCGCTTGATAATATCCTCTTTTTCGAGCCATTCCAGTTTGCGGAATATGGCGGGCAATAGCCGTTCGATCTCCTCTTCGTTGACCTTCACCTTCTCTATCTGGTCCACGAAGTTGAACAGCTGCTTTTCGCAGATTTCATCGCCGGAGGGAAGCGACCGTTTCTCGAATTTCTTGTTAATCTCCTTCTCGATCCGGGCAACTTTCCCCTTCTCTTTCAAGTGGATAAGCGAGATAGAGGTCCCCGTTTTCCCGGCTCTCCCCGTACGCCCACTGCGGTGGGTGTACACCTCGTTATCATCCGGTAGACCATAGTTGATGATGTGCGATATACTATCCACGTCGATTCCCCGGGCCGCCACGTCGGTGGCTACTAATAGTTGCAGGTTATGGTTCCTGAACTTGTTCATCACGTGATCACGCTGTGCTTGAGAAAGGTCGCCGTGCAGCGCGTCGGCATCGTACCCGTCCTTCATCAGGTTGTCCGCGATCTCTTGGGTCTCCTTTCGGGTGCGGCAAAAGACAATCCCGTAGATATTGGGATAATAGTCCACTACCCGTTTCAACGCGAGGTATTTATCTTTGGCATGCATCATATAATAAACGTGCCGTACGCTGCTGGTGCTCTCGTTTTTTCGTCCAATGGTGATCTCCATCGGTTCTTTCATGTATTTCCGAGTAATTTTGCCGATCTCTTTTGGCATGGTGGCCGAGAAAAGCAACATGCTCCTCTCCACGGGGAGGTGCGATAGGATCTCGTCTAAATCTTCCGAAAATCCCATGTTCAACATCTCGTCCGCTTCGTCAAGCACCACGGTATGAACTTTTCCGAGGGAGACCGTCCCCCGGTTAATCAGGTCGATCAGTCTCCCAGGCGTGGCCACGATGATATGGACGCCTCGTTTAAGCGCTCGGATTTGGCTATCGATGCTCGATCCCCCGTAGACAGGCAAGATCTTAATATCTTCCACGTAGGTTGAAAAATCGGTCAAGTCGCCGGCAATCTGCAGGCAAAGCTCCCTCGTGGGGCATAAAATTAATGTTTGCGGTACACGGTCGTCCGTGTCTACCTGTTGAATGGCGGGAATCCCGAACGCGGCAGTCTTGCCGGTCCCGGTTTGTGCCAACGCGATAATATCACGCGTATGGGCCAGGAGTTCGGGAATTACCGCGCTCTGGACAGGCATGGGATGCTCGAAACCTAACTCACGGATGGCTTGTTGTATGGGGGCTATGATCCCCAGTTCTTCAAATGTGTTCATTGCTTTAATGTATAATGTGTGCGTATTGACATTTCTCCTTGCTCCACACATTATTACAATAAGGGAAGAAAAAACTCAAACACGGTTTGTTTGTCTGAAACGAGCATGTAAATCACTACACCCATCAATTCAATATGATTATCGCGCGCTCCCTACACATAATGTAAAATGAAATAATCGTATGAAATGGAGGAGAATAACCTAAATCCTCAAATCGGGCGCAAAGGTATGAAAATAAATTGAATTACTGATTCTTATGACAAATTCTCTTTCAATAGAAGCGAAAAAATAGAATCGAATAAGCAATTTAAAAAGGGTAGAGAAGATATTTTCGTAATAGATTTCTTTTTCCACTGGTTACCCGAAGCTCTTTTTCCAAATAATTATCTACAGAACCGTAGGTTTGGATGATATGCTCTATCCCGTAATTAAGGTAAGCCCGGTTAACGGATAGCATGGCGGTGACCGCTTCCTGCAGTGGTTCAGATAAGTTTTGTGCTTCTATTTTTGATTTTGCCGGGTCAATAAGCTGGTTGGATAACATATAATCCTGTTCAAGCGTGGCAGGAGCAACTCCCAACACGTGAAGAATAAGATAGGTGGCTATCCCTACCCCATCCTTTCCCAAGGATCCCGATAATAAAATCGGATAGTTACTGTCGTTTGTCAGGAGGTCGAACAGTTCTCCAAATTGCTCCTTATGATTTTCAATAATATCCACGTACGATTCCTGCACGTAACGAATGGCATCGCTGCGATTAAAATCGTTGTCGTTGATTTGTTCGTCCAATTTTTCAGCATCCATCGGGGCCAACGGAAGCGATATTTTTCTAATCGAAGGGTGTAGAAGAATAGGATATCGTCGGGCTGCCGCCTCTGAACGAAAATCGATTACTGTTCGTATATTTAATCGCCGAATTCGTTCTTGATCATACAACGTGGCGTTACTCAAATCCGCCGAACGATAAATTTCGCCCCACTTCACTTGATAATTATCCGTGGTAAAGTAGCCGCCTATATCCCTGAAGTTTTTAATACTATTCATATCAATTACCCGGTTGGCCACGACCCCCGAATGTACTCCCGCGGTACGTAATATGAAATATTCGCGGAGACCTGAACCCGTGGGGTTCAAACGCAAGACTTGATCGGCAATTTGCGCCGTGGTTATTGGGGTGAAGTCCGTGAGAGAACTATCGGAAAGGGAGGAGTAAATATCAATTGTACCCTCTTGATCGGGGCTTACTTCCCACTTTAACAGAAAATCGCCACCATGATCTTTTTCAACCACGGACGATATTTTTACCGCCGATGCACAACCGCTTATCAGGGTTAGCAGCGTAAAAAAGAGGGGTATATCGAATAGTCTCTGCACCTTATTTCAATGTTTACGATTACCTGACGACCAAAAAAAAGCATCCTCCATTATATCATGCAATGAAAGTTGAGAGCAATGTCAAGCTTGCTTGAAGATTGCCGAAACGCATCTTGCATTATACAAATGTAATAAAAAGTTTGTTCTAAAAAAGTGCGAGAAAGTAAGAATGGACTATATTTTAGATATTTAAAAGATTTCTCGCCACTGTTTTTCATTTGTTGATAAGTTGTGCATGAGTTGTGATAAGAATATTAAAAACAAATTTGCAAATCTCAAAAAGTGGTTTGCTATAATAATTTTTGAGCCCTCAAAATAAAGCTATTCTTTTTTATCCTCAGCCCATCCTCTCTTTTTCAACAGCTAATGGTAACAAAAATGAAATTAATTATTAACTTCGCGGTTTGTAAACAGTTTATGATAACATTTGTAATCACATGTGTATCAATCATTAATAACGAATTCCTATTGTTGATAAGTTTTGATAATCGAGGTTCTAATTTTAATAACGTATTCCACAAGCTATTTATAGATTAAGCATCCACAATTTCAACAAGCCATCATCATCATCATTATTGTTTTTAAATTTAGAAAATATATAATAATAAAAATATGACGAAAGAAAAGTTGATCGAACAGATAAATGTACTGAAAAAAAATAAAAATGCTATTATATTGGCGCACTATTACCAGGAATCGGATATTCAGGATATAGCTGATTTCGTGGGGGATAGTCTCGCTTTGGCTCAATGGGCTGCCAAAACTACTGCAGATATTATCGTGTTATGCGGTGTTCATTTTATGGGAGAGACGGCTAAAATACTTAGTCCCGATAAAAGAGTGTTTATTCCGGATATGAAAGCGGGTTGTTCGTTGGCAGAAAGTTGTCCGGCTGATGAGTTTGGGGCTTTTGTTCACGCGCATCCAGATCATACAGTGATCTCTTATGTGAATACTACCGCTGCTGTAAAAGCACTAACCGATATTGTGGTTACTTCCACCAATGCTAAAGTCATTGTAGAGTCGTTGCCGGAGGATGAGAAAATTATTTTTGGCCCGGACAAAAACTTGGGAGATTATATCAATAAACTCACGGGGAGAGATATGTTGTTGTGGGATGGGGTGTGCCATGTTCACGAGCAGTTTTCATTGGAGCGTATCCTCGAATTAAAAAAGGAGTATCCTTCTGCCCTATTACTGGCTCATCCCGAGTGCCCGGGCTACTTGTTGCAAATTGCTGATCACGTGGGATCCACCTCTTCTATTTTAAAATTTGCAACCCAATCGGATAATAGGCAATTTATTGTGGCTACAGAGGCAGGTATCCTGCATCAAATGCAACGTGAAAATCCCGATAAAGAATTTATTCCTGCTCCTCCCGAGGACTCCACCTGTGCTTGCAACGAGTGCTTTTATATGAAGATGAACACGTTGGAGAAGCTGTACCTTTGTCTTAAAAACGAACGGCCCGAGATTTTCGTGGACGAAGAAACTAGGATTAAGGCAGTAAAACCGATTGAACGAATGTTGGAGTTATCGTCCAAGCATGGTTTGTAAGTAGAATAATTAAGTTGTAACTTTGCAGCCCCGAAAAAATAACTTTCCGTTTTTACGGTAAGATATGGTTGTTTAGGTTTTGACATTCCTTATTATTAAAATTCTATTTACATGGCTCTAAGATGCGGTATAGTGGGACTTCCCAACGTGGGGAAATCCACTTTATTCAATTGTTTATCGAACGCGAAAGCGCAGGCGGCAAATTTTCCGTTTTGTACTATCGAACCCAACGTGGGGGTTATCACGGTTCCTGACGAACGACTGAATCGCCTGGCCGAGCTTGTAAAGCCTCAACGCGTGTTTCCTACGACTGTGGAAATCGTGGATATTGCCGGTTTGGTAAAAGGAGCCAGCAAAGGGGAAGGTTTAGGTAATAAGTTTCTCGCTAACATTCGTGAGACCGACGCTATTTTGCACGTCTTACGTTGTTTTGAGGATGAAAATGTTACGCACGTGGATGACACGATTGATCCGGTTCGAGATAAAGAGATTATTGATACAGAATTACAGTTGAAAGATCTCGAAACCATTGAAACTCGAATCTCAAAAGTAGAGAAACAGGCCAGAACCGGCGGGGATAAGGAGGCAAAATTACTTTACGAAGTCTACTCGAAAATACAAGAAGCACTTTTACGAGGGGAGTCGGCACGAACGGTGCCTTTTGATACGAAAGATGAGAAAAAAGCGGCGAACGACCTTTACCTTCTAACTTCTAAGCCCGTAATGTACGTCTGTAACGTTGAAGAATCGAGTGCGGTGACCGGAAATCGGCACGTGGAAGCTGTAAAAGAGGCTATAAAAAATGAAGACGCCCAAATTCTAATTGTGGCTGCTAAAATTGAATCCGAGATAGCTGAGTTCGAAACGTACGAAGAACGTACCCTATTTTTGAACGAGATTGGCCTGGATGAGTCCGGCGTGAATAGACTAATTAAAGCGGCTTATCGTTTGCTGAATTTGCAAACCTTTTTTACCTGCGGGATACAAGAAGTGCGTGCATGGACTTTTCAAAAGG
The DNA here is from genome assembly GCA_012518155.1 of Bacteroidales bacterium. Classification (GTDB taxonomy): domain Bacteria; phylum Bacteroidota; class Bacteroidia; order Bacteroidales; family Dysgonomonadaceae; genus Proteiniphilum. The sequence continues at coordinate 5,394 of JAAYTC010000130.1, forward strand.
GGTGGAAGGCACCGCAATGCGCGGGCGTGATTCATACCGACTTTGAAAAGGGATTTATCCGAGCGGAGGTTATCAAGTACGAGGACTACATCTCCTATGGAACCGAAAACGCCGTCAAAGAAGCGGGGAAAATGTCCGTGGAAGGAAAGTAATACGAAGTGCAAGATGGAGATATCGTGCATTTTAGGTTTAACGTGTAATACTTTCAATATTTTCGCTATTTGATCTATCTTTTGCCGTGTAAAATTTCAAAACTTCAAAACATATTTTCATACGCGTATGTTGTAAAACATAAATTTGCAGACTCAATTAATCGATTAACTAACTACCTTTGATCACACGGTGCGGTTGTCGTGGATATATCTGCAAACATTCCCCGTGAAACTAAATTCTTTAATAAAAGTGCTATGAATAATAATAAAACTATTTACCTGTTTTTGGTTACATGGTTCATGGTAACCCTCCTAAACGCACAGGACCATTCAGATTCGGCTCAATCGTCGTTCGAGTTTGTTTTTATGACGGATATTCATATACGGCCCGATATGAATGCCCCAAAAGGTTTTCAAATGGCCATCGATGCGGCCAATCAACTAAAGCCCGATTTTGTTCTCACCGGTGGAGATCTTATATTTGATGCATTGCGCGGCAACCAAAGCCGGAGTGACTCTCTATTTACCCTCTTCGTGGAAATGAGTAATGGATTTAATATGCCGCTATATCCCTGTATCGGAAACCATGACCTATTTGCCGTGTACGAAGAGAGCCCCGAAGATGAAACACATCCCGATTATAAATACGGTATGTTTGAACGCTATTTTGGCGATACTTATTATACTTTCCGTCATAAAGGATGGCAATTTATCGTGCTTAATTCATTGGATGTTACGGACGATAAACGTTACAAAGGGCATGTTAATGACGTACAAATGGAATGGTTAAGAAAGGAGTTACTGAACGTGGACAAAACAACTCCGATAGTGATCGTAACTCATATTCCGCTAATATGCACTTGGCAATTCGTGAACGGAGGGAGCCGTACGGTGGATAATTCTACTGACGTTTTGCAACTGTTCAATAATCATAACCTTAAAATGGTTCTGCAAGGGCATATCCACTGGAAAGAACATGGGTTTATTAATGATCGATTCCATTTTATTACGGGTGGATCCATTGCTGGAAATGGTTGGAAAGGGCGTCGACACAATACGAAAGAGGGTTTCGTGCTCCTGAAAGTGAACGGTGAAGATATCTCTTGGGAATACGTGGATCATGGTTGGGAAGAAGAACGATTAAAACTACAATCTCTTTCGCGGTGATTGACTACTAAAGGACAGCACCCGCGATGAACGTTTTATAGCATCACAATACTTCATAAGCGAACGGCAGTGCAGGGATTTATAGTACAATACAAAATGGTTTAATTTCATTAAATATATTGTAAAACAAATAGAAATATTTTTAATTAAACGATTAACCTATTAACTTCGTATTAAGTTAAGTTTTTATTGAGGAATTAAGAACGTGGAGGAACTAAGAACGTGACAAAAGTATCCTTGAAAGTTATCGCCCAAGAGTTGGGCGTTTCCACTGCAACCGTGTCATTGGTACTGAACGGTAAAAACAAAAAAGGCAGGGTAAGCAGTGAATTGTCAAAGAAAATTTTGGATAAGGCGGCGGAACTTAATTATGTTCCAAACAGTTTAGCCAAAGGGTTAAAAATGGGGCACTCGAAATCGATCGGACTCATTGTCGCGGATATTTCCAACGTTTTTTTCGGCACCTTGGCCTTACATATTCAAAATTATGCAGAAAAAGAGGGATACACGGTTATTATTGGAAACACCAATGAAAAATTGGATCAAATGGCCAAGATGATCACCTTTCTTAATTCAAGACAAGTAGATGGTTTGATAATAACTCCTGCCGAGGGGAGTGAACCGCTGGCACAGGCGTTAGTAGAAAATAAAAAACCGTTGGTTCTCGTGGACCGCGGCTTTCCTCGGCTCGACATTCCTTCTGTTCTGATCAATAATTATGAAATATGTTTTCGATCCACCAACCAATTGATCGCCAGAGGAATTAAAAATCCAGGCTTTGTCTCTTATAAACAGGATCAATTTCACACGAACGAAAGAGAACGTGGTTTCGTGGAGGCAGTAACAAAAGCGAAGTTGTACGATGCGGATAACATCAAGAAAGTGAGTTACGAGCACCTGGCGAATGATATGGATCGCTCGATAAATGAATTGTTGAACAGCAAGAAGAAGGTGGATGCTATTTTTTTCGCGACTAATACGATTTCTATGGCGGGTGTAAAATCGCTGCTTAAACATAACGTTATCATTCAAAGAGATATTCAAGTAATGTGTTTTGACGAAAGCGAAGCGATCGACCTGTTCCCTTTTCAAGTGCCATACATTAAGCAACCCATACAAGAGATGGCAAAAAAAGCACTTGAATTGCTAATAGCCCAAATTGAAGACAGAGGAGAAAAAGCTCCCATACTTTATTTGGATGCGGAATTGATCAATTAATTTATTTAAACCATTATTTAAACGTTTAATTACACTCTGTTTTGTTACTCGGCAGGGTGCAATCAATCGCACGATCACAAATTAAGAGTATAAATTTTAAAGAGTCAATTCACCACGATAGTTAAACGATTAACTAAGTTAAATGTAATAGTAATAGTATGAAACAAATTTATCCTAAAATTGGAATCCGTCCCATCATTGACGGAAGGAGAAGAGGAATCCGAGAATCGCTTGAAGAGACGACCATGAACCTCGCGAGAAGCGTGGAAGCACTGTATCGCGAACATCTTCGATACCCGGATGGATCTCCCGTGGAGTGTGTAATCGCAGATACCTGTATCGGCGGTGTAAAAGAAGCGGCACTGTGTGCCGAAAAGTTCGAAAAGGAGAACGTTGGATTGTCCATCTCCGTGACTCCTTGCTGGTGCTACGGTTCAGAAACTATGGATATGAACCCGCTTATTCCGAAAGCGGTGTGGGGATTTAATGGTACCGAGCGGCCGGGTGCTGTTTACTTGGCAGCTGTTCTCGCGGCACACAATCAAAAGGGATTGCCTGCTTTCGGGATTTACGGGCATGATGTACAAGATATGGGGGATACCCGGATACCCTATGATGTGCAGGAGAAGCTTCTACGTTTTGCACGTGCAGGACTGGCCGTGGCGCAAATGCGGGGGAAATCTTATCTGGCGATCGGTTCGGTTTGCATGGGGATCGCGGGTTCCATGGTGAATCCTGAGTTTTTGCAAGAGTACCTCGGTATGCGTACCGAGTACGTGGACAGTTCCGAGATAATTCGGCGTATTGAGCAAGAGATTTATGATACGGATGAATTTAATAAAGCAATCGAATGGGTAGAAAAGAATTGTAAGCCTAACGAGTTGGCCGATCATAATCCCGAACACTTGGTACGCGACCAAAAACAGAAGGATGCTGATTGGGAGTACGTGGTGAAGATGACATTGATCATGCGGGACTTGATGATTGGTAACAAAAAATTAGATGAGATGGGGTTCAAAGAAGAGGCCATGGGACATAACGCCATCTCGGGAGGATTTCAAGGACAACGCCAATGGACCGATTTTCTTCCCAACGGTGATTTTTCGGAAGCGATCCTTAACTCCTCCTTCGATTGGAACGGGATACGTGCTCCGTACATTTTTGCTACCGAGAACGATCATTTGAACGGGATCTCGATGTTGTTCGGGAATTTACTTACCAATACCGCGCAAATCTTCGCGGACGTGCGAACGTACTGGAGCCCCGAAGCGATTGAGCGGGTATCGGGATGGAAACCCGAAGGAATGCTGAAGGATGGAGCTATTCACCTGATCAACTCGGGCGCGTGTACACTCGACGGCACCGGTGAACAGACCAAAGAGGGAGAACCTGTAATGAAACCACATTGGGAAATAACGGAAGAGGAGGTGGATGCGATGTTGAAGGCTACACGTTGGGGACCCTCCTCTCTTGAATATTTTCGCGGTGGAGGCTACTCTTCCAAGCTATTGACCAAGGCAGGAATGCCTGTTACCATGTGCCGCTTAAATCTCGTAAAGGGATTGGGGCCTGTACTGCAGATTGCCGAAGGATGGACGGCGAGGTTCCCCGATGAAGTATTTAAAATCATTGACAACCGTACCGATAAAACGTGGCCATCCACCTTCTTCGTGCCTAGAGTGACAGGTCAAGGCCGTTTTACGGACATCTACTCGGTGATGAATTACTGGGGTTCAAATCATGGGGCAATCAGCTATGGACATATCGGGGCCGACCTGATCACGTTGGCCTCGGCACTCTCGATTCCGGTGAACATGCATAACGTGGACGATAACAAGGTATTCCGTCCCAGCGCGTGGGCAACGTTTGGATCCGATAACGAGGGAGCTGATTACCGGGCATGCGCGGCTTACGGTCCCTTGTACAAGTAACAATCATCCCGCCTGTACGATAGTAATGGCTGATATGGGAAATTATTAAAATTTTAATAACTTCACGCAATCATTTAAAACTCAATTATTATGAATTTAAAATTTAACTTTGTTATTCTGCTGACTTCGTTATTTTTCGTGACGATGGCTCAAAACAGAGAATTTAACGGTCTTGATATGAACATGGGAAATCTCTACCGGCTTTCGGACGCCGAAACGAGATCGATTAGTCCAGAAAATTTTACTGGTGAGAAAGGGAAAGGAGGGATGGCAACGCCCGATCCGAATGCTCCAAGGAACACGGCCAACGCGTCGGGTCCCGCACGTGACTTGGGACAAGGATGGAAGGTGAATCCGTTTGTAACCATTAATCCCGGCGAAACGTTTACCATGGCCGAAATTGAAGGTCCCGGTGCCATCCAGCAGATCTGGATGACACCTACCGGAAATTGGCGCTTCTCTATTATTCGGATTTACTGGGACGATGAGACGGAACCTTCCGTTGAAGTCCCGGTAGGAGATTTTTTTGGGATGGGTTGGAACGAGTATGCCCACCTCAACTCATTGCCTGTAACCGTGAATCCCGGAAGCGCGTTTAACTGCTTTTGGGTAATGCCTTTCCGAAAGAAAGCGCGCATCACTATGACCAATATCAACGACGAACATTCCATGAACTTGTATTACCAGATCAATTACACGCTCACCGATGTACCGGAAGACGCGGCATATTTTCACGCGCAGTTCCGGCGTGCCAAGGTGAATGAGACCTCCGATTATACCATCGTTGATGGAATAAAAGGGGAAGGACATTACGTGGGGGTATACATGGCATGGCAGGTGAATAATAACGGTTGGTGGGGAGAAGGAGAAATCAAGTTCTTCATGGATGGCGACACTCGCTTTCCAACTATTATTGGAACGGGTACGGAGGACTATTTCCTGGGGTCGTACAACTTCGACCGGCACGGTAAATACGTCACCTACACCACACCCTTCGCGGGACTGGTGCAGGTCCTTCCCCCGGAACAGACCTATAAGGCGGGTCAACGCTTTGGATTGTATCGTTGGCACGTTATGGATCCGATCCGCTTTAAAAAAGACCTGAAAGTGACCATTCAGGATTTGGGATGGCGACACGGACATCGTTACCTGCCACAGCAATCCAATATTGCTTCTACCACTTTTTGGTATCAGAAGGAGCCGCATGCGCCTTTCCCGAAACTGCCCGCGTGGGAAGATTTGGAAACTAACTAAGGAAATTACTTTGGTTACACATTCGGTTTCGGTAAGCACGAAATGCAGTGTATGGAACAACGCGTAGGTAGATCTGTTTGAACTCAATTTAATCACCCTGGAAAGGGTGGACGAACGATGAAAAAAGAAACGATAACGGCATTCTTGGTCTGGTGGATGATGCTTCTCCTGCCCGCGTGCGCTGACAGGGAAGCACCTGCATCTGTTTCGTTGCCCAAGAAGTTCAAGTACGCCGACGCGATCGAGAAGATCGAATACAGTTTGTTGGGCGAACATAGAGGGGAGAGCCGTGTGACGGTCGTGGATGATCAAACAGTACATGTGGTCTTGAAATTCCGGTTGAGGGATTCCCTCCATCAGGACGATTGGCGGATCGCCGTGGTGCCCAACTTCACGCCCTCCTTCCATTGGGCACCCCACCTCGCTCCCAGTGATGAACATATTATCGAACAGCACGTGTTCCGCTCGCCGGCGTTGATTGCAGCCGATAAACAGCGGGTAATCACCTTGATCCCCGATTTGGATATACTACGAAAGGGAACACCCGTGCGATGGTACCTTGACATGGATGCTCCAGGCAACCGGTTGGTGCTAGGCATGAGCCGTAGCCGGGTGGATGATCACGTGCTCTTCGTGAAGGAGCCGGGAGCCTCCTACCCTGCCGATGATATAAAAATCGGGTTTTATCTGATGGTACACGAAGATGAAGCTTCAATAACGAATCCTTTTCGTAACCCGTTGAAGTTCCTGTGGAGCCGTTGGGGGCACCATTTATTCGAGGAGGGTAACCCGGTGGACACGGAACTTGAAAGGTACGTGGAGCGCGCCTACAATTGGGCATTTAACACGTGGAGCAATAGCGTTTGGCAGGAGTTCAACCTGAATGGAAAAAAAGTGGGTGCTCCAGTATTTATCGTGAACGTCACCCAGAGCCCTAATTATCCAGGTGAAGTGAACGAGCGGGAGTTCCGCTCCATCTGGAACCAGGCGTGGTTCAGTTCCCTTCGTTCCGCGAGCGGACTTTTCCGGTATGCCCGTCGCACCCGTAACGAGGCACTGATGGAGAAAGCCCTTCTCACGAAAGAGCTCGCGTTGTCGTTCCCTCAAACAAAGGGATTTTTCCCCGGGCTGATAGGGACCGAGATGCAGGAGGTAGAGATCGCTGGACAGAAATACAACCGGAGCAAGGGTTGGGATACCTATTACTGGGGTAACTCTAACCGGAACCCTTATACATGGAATCCGGTAGAATCGCCTTACCATATTCTTGATATGAGCTGGACCGCGTTGCTGATGTTGCGCTGGTACGACGAATTGGAGAAGGATGAGCGGCTGTTGGAGTACGCGATCAACTATGCCGAGGCACTGATCGAAATACAGTCGCCGGAAGGCTTCTTCCCGGGATGGCTCGACAGGGAAACGCTTGATCCGATGCATCACTTGAACGAGTCGTCCGAATCGTCGCTTTCGTCCACGTTTTTACTCAAACTGCACAAGCTGACGGGCGAGGAGCGTTACAAGGAGGCCGCGTTGAAAGCCATTGATGCGGTAGCGCGAGAGATCGTTCCTACCGGACGATGGGAAGACTTCGAGACCTACTGGTCCTGCTCCCGTTACGGAGAGGATCACCTGATTGGGCAGAAAGTAACACGCAACAACATGTACAAGCAGAATAACTTCTCGATGTTTTGGACAGCCGAGGCGCTGCTGGAGAGCTTTCGTGCCACGGGCGAACAGCGGTACCTTGAACTGGGGCAGCGCACGCTCGACGAGCTGTTGATGACGCAGGCCTCTTGGCAGCCTCCTTATATGTACGTGAACGTGTTGGGAGGCTTCGGGGTACTGAATGCCGATGCGGAATGGAACGACTCCCGCCAAAGCCTCTTTGCCGAGCTGATTTTGCAATACGGGGAATTACTCGACATGGAGGAATATAGTGAGCGGGGCATTGCCGCGCTGAAAGCATCTTTCGTGATGATGTACGCCCCTGAAAATCCGGTCACCCGTGAGCAGTGGGAGAAGGTGTATCCCTTTTTCGGGGAGAAGGATTTCGGCTTTATGATGGAGAATTATGGTCACGGCGGGCGTACCAGCCCCGAAGGCGAAGGGATGGGAGAATTTACCATATACGACTGGGGCAACGGTGCCGCGGCAGAAGCGTATAACCGTATCCTGGACAAATTTGGTAAGGTTAAATGATCTCCGCGTATAGATAGATAATTATCGCTAAATATTAAAATAGGACACGTATTTGTTCGTGATATTAACAGAAAAGCTCAAATAAAATTTTAGAAAGATGAGACTAAAACGGATCTGTTGCACGTTATTACTTGTGATAATAGGTAGCTTTATCGTGATCTCCTGCACGGGGAAACAGGAAACAAAGAACAACATGGAAACGAAGTATGAGAAAGGAACGTTCGGATACGACGTCGACTATCTATCCGAGAAAGACACTGGATTGATCGTGCTGAAGTCGGACGATGAAAGGGCCCAATTGATTCTCTCCGCGAAATATCAGGCCAAAGTATTTACCTCCACGGCGAATGGGAGTGAGGGAAACAGTCACGGGTTCGTGAACTACCGGTTTTTCGATGCCGGTATCGTGGATGAACATATGAACGGATTTGGAGGCGAGAACCGTTTTTGGCTAGGCCCCGAGGGAGGACAGTATTCTATCTACTTCGCCCCTGGGAGTGAACAGGTATACGATAATTGGCATACCCCAAAAGCCATCGATATCGAAGCGTGGGGAACAAAAAATGTAACGAAAAAGGAAGCCACCTTCACCAAAGAGATGGAGCTGCCCAACTACGTGGGACGCACGTTGCATTTGGAAGTGGACCGAAGAATTACCCTGTTGGAAGATGGACAGGTAGAGCAGGGGCTAAGCGTGACCATCCCCGAAGGAGTGAGCAGTGTGGCGTATGCTACCGAGAACAAGATCACCAATCGAAACGATTTCGAGTGGACCGAAGAGACCGGCACCGTCTGCATCTGGATGCTCGACATGTACAACCCCTCGGACGAGGCAGTGACGGTTATCCCGTATAACGAGGGGGAAGAGGATGAGTTGGGGAAGGTGGTTACTTCCGACTATTTTGGAGAAATAGCAGCGGAACGACTGATTGATGAAGAGGGGGTACTCTATTTTAAAACCGACGGAAAATCGAGGGGGAAGCTCGGAATGAATGCCAAGCGCACCACCGCGGTAGCGGGCAACTATGATCCGGTGACGAAGCGATTGACGATTATCACTTTTGATGTCCATCCCGACGATACCTACCTCAATCAAGAGTGGAATCCCGAGAGAGACCCACTGGTAGGGGATGCCCTGAATGCTTATAATGACGGACCGTTGGAAGATGGTAGCATCATGGGGCCTTTCTTAGAACTCGAAAGCAGTTCTCCTGGGGCTTTCTTGAAACCGGGTGAAACATTGACTCACCGGCACAACGTTTACCATTTCGTGGGTAATATGAACGATTTATCCTCCCTCTCGGAAGCGTTGTTGGGCGTGAGTCTCGAAAAAGTGACATCTGTTTTTTAAAGGGACGAGTTTTATCCCGTAAAATAATATCCTAATTGGAAAGAACGAGGGCTGTTAAAGTGATCTCTTTTGTTACGAAATTCACTGGCTCTTGCTTCTTTCCTTCATACACGAAACTAAATCAAATGAACACGAAAAATGTAGAAAAACATCGCATGGTCCCCCCGGGGATAATTTTCCCTTTTATTCTACTTACCTCCCTCTTTTTCATCTGGGCGGTACCAAACAACATGACTGACACCATGCTCGCGGCCTTCAAGCGGATCATGAGCCTGACCGATACCCAGACTGCTTGGATACAAGTGGTCTGCTACCTGCTTGGATACGGTTGTTTCGCGCTCCCAGGTGCTATTTTTATCAAAAAATACACCTATAAATCGGGAGTACTGTTGGGTTTATTACTCTGTATCGCGGGCGCAATCCTTTTTTATCCCGCGCTCTTGGTAAATAATATCAGTTCGCCGTTGAGTTTCGCGACTTATCTCTTCGCGATTTTCGTGCTTTTCGCCGGGCTCTCGGTGCTTGAGACAGCTGCTAACGCCTATGTTTACTCGCTCGGGGATCCGCGTACCGCGACACGACGGCTCAACTTTTCGCAATCGTTTAACCCTTTTGGAGCACTGACAGGAGTTTTAGCAAGTCATATTTTCGTACTCTCACAACTGAATACGATGACAGCAACCGATCGGGCAGCCCTGACAAGTTCCGAGTTAGTCGCGATGCAAAACGGGGAGCTAAACGCGATAACCACGGCTTACATGGTGCTTGGTGGGATAATGCTGCTGCTATTTCTCATGATTCTGTTCACCCGTATGCCCAAGGCACAAGACGATGATAAAACGCTGGACTTGAAGGGTACGTGGGGCAGGTTGAAGAAGAATAAGAACTATATTTGGGGAGTTGTCGCGCAATTTTTATACGTGGGGGCTCAAATAGCGGTCTGGTCGTTCATTATCCGCTACGTGATGCAACAACTTAACTTCGATAGGGTGATTGCTGAACTGGGTGCCAATCCTTCGCAAGAATCCATTATCACTGCCTTGCGGGGTGTTGAGCCGGTAGCTGGTGGTTTCTACAACTTGACTGAAGCCCTTGGGATCGACGTTTTATTGCCTCGCACGGCCGAACAGGCGGGGGCAACCTATTACATTCTCTCGTTGATTTTGTTCGTGTTGGGTCGTTTTATCTGTACTTGGCTTATGAAATACACGCGACCGGTGAACGTGTTGTCCGGGTTGGGTGTTTTGGCGGTAATTTGCTCTCTGCTAACGGTCTACGGACAAGGGTTCATAGGCGTGTACGCGTTGATGGGAATTTCCGGGTGCATGTCGGCCATGTTCCCCACGATTTATGGTTTAGGGATGCAAAACTTGGGAGAAGATACCAAAATAGCAGGATCAGGTATGGTGATGGCTATCGCGGGCGCGGCAGTTTTAACACAGTTGCAGGGTATACTGTCGGATCAAGCCGGAGGCATCGCTTTCGCTTATTGGGTGCCTGCCATCGCCTTTATTATAATCACAATTTATAGCTTCACGATTGCTCGCTCGGGCGATAAAGTAGCAACAGAAAAATAATTAACATGAAAGAGAAACTAGTTATCGGAATCGATTACGGCACCGACTCGTGTCGTGCTTTAGTTATTAATGCCTTGTCTGGCAAAGAGGTGGCTTCATATACCTCTTTTTATAAACGCTGGAAAAGCGGCCTGTATTGCGACCCTTCAATTAATCAGTATCGACA
>JAAYTC010000131.1 GCA_012518155.1 Bacteroidales bacterium
AGAATCCTATTCTATTCATGAAGTTCGAGCCGATAGTGCTTTCGATAGTCTCTTCAGGTGAAACGAGCGTAGCCCGAAAAGCTCTCTCGGCCCTTTCGGCCAATTACCTGCGGGATCCCGAAAACCAGCTCAAACTGGTGAGTTTGTTGGGGGAGGTTGCACCTGAAACGAGGTATGAGATTTACTACAAGTTACAATCACTGGAAAATGTTTCCCCCGAGGCGGTGTTATTGTTACTTGACAAACATGTTTCCGACGGCTTCGGTACGGGTGAAATGAACCAAATATTGCGGATTATCTCGAAGCTAATGGTAAAGGAGGAAGATACATCGAAAACTGAAGTTGTTCGAAAAAAACTGATCGATATAGCAAACTCCTCGAGCTCATCATCAACTCTTGTGCAGAGTTTTCTTAAGAGTACACGATAATTGCATAAATTTTATATAAATGAAAAATTCCTGTTATCTATTTTTGATTTCCTTACTGGTTGGTTTACTCTCGTGCAACACGTCGAAAAAAACAACCTTTCCTGATAAATTAAACTTTAGCGGGGTATACCCCCATTTAGCCTACTACAACAACGAAGGCGAGTGTGGTACGGGGGCCGTGGTTCCATGGGCGGGAAGTTTATGGCTCATCACGTACGGCCCTCACTTGCCATATGGTTCATCTGATAAGTTGTATCAAGTTACAGCAGACTTGCAACAGGTGGTTCGTGATGAGAGCATTGGGGGTACGCCTGCTAGCCGAATGATACATGAGGAGAGTAATCAGCTTTTCATCGGTCCCTACGCCATCGACGCGGAAGCAAACGTGCGGGTGATACCCTACGAGGTGATGCCCGGGAGGCATACCGGCAATGCACGCCACTTGACGGATCCTGCCGATAAGATATACTACGGCACCATGGAAGAAGGTTTCTATGAAGTGGACGTGAATACACTCGAAGTCAACATGCTGTACCAGGATGCTAACGTGACCCGGAAAAAGGGTGAGATGGCCCAGCATGGCGACCTGTTGCCGGGAGCACACGGTAAAGGACTTTACTCGGGGCAGGGCGTACTCGTTTACTCCAATAATGGCGAGGCTACGCAAGAGGCTCTTCACAAATTTGATGTCGAATCCGGCTCTTTAATGGAATGGGACGGCGAAGAATGGCACCTGGTCCGTAGGAACCAGTTCGTGGAAGTTACAGGCCCGGGAGGAATACAGGGAAATCAAAACCCGTCGACCGATCCGATATGGGCAACCGGTTGGGATCACAAGTCGCTGCTCGTGGGCGTCCGCGATGCCGCTCGCGGATGGGATTTTTATCGTTTACCAAAAGCGAGTCACAGCTACGATGGCGCGCACGGCTGGAATACCGAGTGGCCGCGTATACGGAATATAGGAACAGAGGAGCAACCGGATTACTTGATGACCATGCACGGGATGTTCTGGAAATTCCCCGGGACATTTACTTTTACAAATAGTGCCGGTATTCGTCCCCGCTCCGCGTACCTGAAAGTGATCGGTGACTACACACGATGGAACGACCAGCTGGTGTTTGGCTGTGATGATTCAGCAAAGAACGAGTTCCTGAACAAACGAAAAGCAAAAGGAGGCATTGAAGGCCCGGGGCAGTCTAACTCGAATTTATGGTTTACTTCGGTTTCAATGCCGGATGAACTGGGGCCCGTGACGGCGACAGGAGCGGTCTGGGCAAGCGAGGAGGTGAAAGCGAATGAATATTCGGAGCCTTTCCTGTTTGCAGGTTGGGCACATCGAACCGGATGGGTGCAGAATGAAGGGAGTAACCCCGTGACTATTACGTTTGAAGTAGACCAAAACGGGAATAACCGCTGGAATTCCATTGAAAGCGTTGAACTAGCTGCCGGCGAATCAACAGTTGTCGATTTTTCTTCCTCTCAAGTAGGCGAATGGATACGTGTTACACCTGATCGTGCCACTACGCTGACCGTTGCCTTCACGTATAAAGATAATGATTCGAGAAGTACTGCCACTGATGCCATATTCAATGGGCTGACGAACGTGGAATCAGAATCGACCCAAGGAGGTTTGCTTTATGGGGTGGGGGATGATCGCCGCGTGTTGGGTCTTCTTGCTAACACTACCATGGATGGTGAAACCGCCGAAACAGGATATTATGAAATGGGGGCGGACATGAAGCTAATACGTAAAGAAGACACCGAAACGGCCGATTTTATTCGAGAACGTTTCGCTATACCGCAACAGGCAGTGGAAGTAGAAGAGGGTTCCGTGCTCGTCGTGGATGATAAAAATCGCCGATGGAGATTGCCGTTGGGTGAAGAGGCTTTTAACTCTTTAACCGACAAGGGCGTTTTGCGTATTTGTCGAGAAGTGGCCACCGAACGAGATCTGTTTAACTGCCACGGTACCTTTTACGAGCTGCCGGCCGAGAACGCGGACGGGTATGCTAAAATTCGTCCCGTCTCTTCACACAATTACCGGATCAACGATTATGCTTCGTACCGGGGAATGCTTATCTTTACGGGTATTACACCGGAAGATGGTAAAGACAATGGGCATGTTGTTGTCTCAGAGGACGGGAAAGCAGCCATTTGGGCGGGAGTGATAGATGATCTCTGGAAACTGGGAAAACCAAGGGGAAAAGGTGGTCCTTGGGTCAATTCCGATATACGGGCAAACGTGGCTTCTGACCCTTTCTTAATTGGGTTTTACGATCAAAAAGAACTCACCTTGTCGCATACGGCTACAAGTGACGTGAACTTCACGATGGAGGTAGACCCTACCGGTAATGGTGATTGGATGGAGTACGCGGTGTATACCGTGAAAGCGGGAGAAAAACAACATCACCGGTTTGCCGACTCTTTTCAGGCACGTTGGGTACGATTCGTGTCGGATACCGCTACCAACGCGACAACATGGTTGGAATACAAGTAAAAGAAAGGATAGAGGCCGAAATGAGATGCGCGATTTGGCCGAAACGAGATACGCGATTTGAAAGGAATAAGAATATATAAATGAAAAGAACACGTATTATGAGGAAATATGGTTTGATGGTATTGTTCGTGCTGTGCGCGAGTTCCGTGGTTGCTCAGCCGGCCTCCCTTTTGGTGGAGGCGGAGAGTTTTGACAATAAGGGAGGTTGGGTGGTAGACCAGCAATTCATGGACTTGATGGGATCGCCTTACTTGATGGCACACGGGATGGGTGTGCCGGTAGCAGAAGCCACCACGACGGTCGAGTTTCCCGCGACAGGTGCCTACGACGTGTACGTTCGCACGTTTAACTGGACTTCTCCCTGGCACAAGGGGGAAGGACCGGGGAAGTTTCAACTGGCGGTGAACGGGAAAAAGATCGAGGCCGTTCTGGGCAGCTCCGGAAATGAGTGGTACTGGCAGAAAGCGGGCAGGGTGAGTATCAACAAGAAAATGAATCAACTCAGTCTGCATGACCTGACCGGCTTCAACGGGCGGGTCGACGCGATTTACTTTAC
>JAAYTC010000132.1 GCA_012518155.1 Bacteroidales bacterium
CGTGTCGAACAGAACAAAACCAAGGGGAACCCTGTTTTAATGCAATTAAACTACAACAGCAACTATAGCTAAAACTTCGGCTGACAATGTTTTATGACCCGTTGCAGATTTATAGGCTATCTGATAAATAACTCGTTAGCACTCAAACAACTTATCAGATTGCGCCTATTTCATCTAACGGGTGCCCCATATAACATTTATATGCCTCATTTTTAGCCATAATTGATGTATGCGAAGCTTGAAAAAGAAAGAATTGAAACAGAATTGAAATAATAGACAAAGTACACATAATGAAAAAAGCATACGTGTTTCCCGGTCAGGGAGCCCAGTTCGTGGGCATGGGTAAAGAGTTGTACGAGACCTCTCCATTGGCAAAAGAGCTGTTCGAAAAAGCGAACGAAGTGTTAGGTTTCCGAATTACCGATTTGATGTTTGAAGGAACCGACGAAGAGTTGAGACAGACCAAGGTGACCCAGCCGGCCATCTTCTTGCACTCGGTGATTTTAGCGAAGACCTTGGGCGAGGAGTTCCAACCCGATATGACGGCCGGCCATTCGTTGGGCGAGTTTTCCGCGTTGGTGGCTGCCGGTGCCTTATCGTTCGAAGACGGCCTGCGACTGGTGCATGCCCGTGCCTTGGCGATGCAAAAAGCGTGCGAAGCAAACCCATCGACCATGGCCGCGATCTTGGGCCTCCCCGATGAGAAGGTAGAGGAGATCTGCGCGTCGATCGACGACGTGGTGGTAGCTGCCAATTACAACTGCCCGGGGCAGATCGTTATCTCCGGATCCAACAGCGGGATCGAGAAGGCGTGCGAGTTAATGAAAGAGGCAGGTGCCAAGCGGGCTCTCCCCTTGAAGGTGGGCGGTGCTTTTCACTCTCCCCTGATGGAGCCGGCTCGACTGGAGCTGATGGAGGCGATTGAGGCCACCGAGATACATGCTCCCGTGTGCCCCGTGTACCAGAACGTGTCGACCGTGGGAGAGACGAACCCCGCGACCATCAAGGAGAACCTGATCGCGCAGCTCACTTCGCCCGTGAAATGGACACAATCGGTGCAACAGATGATTGCTGACGGGGCTACCGAGTTCGTGGAGCTGGGGCCCGGAAGCGTGTTACAGGGGTTGATCACTAAAATCGACCGTAGTGCCTCGGTTTCAGGGAAAAACTGACAAGCCGAAACTGCTGTTCCCCCGTGCAAAGCCGCGCAAGGGCTGCTATCACAAGGGAGCTATTGTAACAAGGGGCAAAATGCACCGAATGTCCAAATTTTAGAATCAACTAATCAGATAAATCAACATGAATATGAAACGACTAACACTATTGGCGGTATTTGCAACCATCTTGTTCGCGGTACACGCGCAAGAGGAATTTTTTGAAGCACCCGATCTGAAAATGATCGAGCGCAACGTGAAACAACCGGGCTCCTCCTACCATTATCCCCGCTTGATGGAAAAGTATCAAGCCGCGGATAAGGAGCTCACCTTAGAGGAGAGCCGCCACCTCTATTTCGGGTATGTTTACCAACCGGGATACGTCCCTACCGACACCTCTTCTTACAACAGCCTGTTGGCAGAGGTTATCGCTAAACAATCGTTCAATCAAAGCGATTACAACCGTATTTTGGAATATGCCGACGCCTTGTTGCAAGAGGATCCGTTCAACCTGCGCGCCTTGAATGCCAAATTATTGGTGTACGCCCAGCTGAACAATACCGAAGAGTACAAGAAGGTGGCCCGTCAACGAAAAGCGGTACAAGACGCGATTATTAGCACGGGCGACGGGATGTCCGACAAAACTGCCTTCCACGTGATCAAGGTAGCGCACGAGTATGATATGCTCCCGTTCTTAGGGTACACTTTTGGCGGAGAAGACAAACTCGTACGAGGAGGAAAAGTAAATTACCTCTCGTTAGGAGACAACCGGTTTGGCGTGGAGCGTGTCTATTTTAACATCTCCCCGGTGGTGGACCACGTGAGTGCACGCGGCGGCGGAAAGATGTAACATCAGATTCTTATCACTTTATCTGCCGCATGTTCAAAATCGGTCAGGTGGGTCGCCATTAAGAGGGTGATCCCGGGATAGGTGCGTCGAATATTCTGAAAAATCTCGATCGCGTTCTCGGTACTGATGCCCGCCGTGGGTTCATCCACCACCAGCAATTGGGGCTTCTTCAGAAGCGCCTGTGCCAAGAGCAGCTTTTTTCGTTGGCCCCCGCTCA
>JAAYTC010000133.1 GCA_012518155.1 Bacteroidales bacterium
AGATGATTAGGATGACCATGGAGGTCTTGTTCGATGAGGTTTTCCTCAACCGGTAATGGATATAGATCAGGTAGCCCAGCCAGGTGATGGCGGCCCACGTTTCTTTCGGATCCCAGCTCCAGTAATGTCCCCACGCCTCTTTGGCCCAGATGGCACCCATCAGCATACCGAGGGTGATGCACGCCGTCCCGGCATACACCATGTTGTCCGCCATGTGCATGATCCGTTCCTTGTCGCCAATCTTCTTTTCCCGTACCAAGAAGTAGATGGCCACCAGCGTTACCGCTCCCAGGATGGCGTAGGAGAACATGTAAATAATAACGTGGGGCGCGAACCAAGGACTCTGCAGTGCCGGCATCAGCACCTTATTGTGGATATCGGGATTCGCGATGTTCACGATGACGAAGACGGTCGACAGGACAGTGGTGAACGAGAGGATCCACTTGTAGTTCCAACGCAGGTAGGTGAGCACGCCCGCTACCGGCAGGAAGAACGAGTACCAGAGGCGTGTCTCGCCCATGGTGCGGAGTGGGGGGCGCTCCAGCGAAATCCAGAGTCCGGCGATAAAGAGCCCGAAGACCACCAGTCCCGCCACGGTGAGCAGGGCGGGCAGCGCCTTGCGTTTGGTTTTATACGCCAACGCGGCGCCGGCGGCCCACAAGAGTACCGCGCCTATCGCGAAATATATAAAGGAATCCCACGTCATATTGTTAGTTGCATAATAAATGTTACGTTAGCCACTCACGTTTCGAGAGTCTGTGCGCGATCAAATTTTCGGCTGTCAATATTTTGTGACCCATTCATGACCTCAATCGCTAAAAGAGCAATAACTCGCTTCGTAGATATTCGCTTGCTATGGCATTATTTAAGCAAGCTTGACTCTGTTCATTTAGCTTGACTCGAATATTCGCTTCGCTCAAACAGCTGCTCTTTTTTACGCTCTTCGAGGTCAATGGGTCCCCACGAGATATTTAAATGCCTCAACTTTATCCGCGTACAGTTTTTTGATTCGTGAAGCGTTCATTGCCGTTAATCCTCAATGGTTGACCTCTTCTTTGGCCCCGCGATAAAGATAAAGAGTGCCCCCGCCAGCAGCATGAAAATGCCGGTGTAGACTATCTTCAACCACGGGTCGCGTACCAGTTCGAATATCGACGTGTCGGAGTACCTCCCCTTGCTGTCGTCGTAGCTGTACTGGTAAATCACCCAATCCTCCAGCCGCAGCGGTTTATTTACTTCGATCACCGCCTGTTTCGAAAGGCCCTCTTCGGTGTAGGCGGTCACGTGCGACGTGTATCGCCTCACCTCTTGCATCGGCATCGCCACGCTGGTCTCACCGTCAATCGCGAGGGTGCTGTGCGGAAAGATGTAGCTGCCGTTGCTTACCCATCCCTCCACCGGTTGTTCCATTCCCGGCTTGGTTGCCCGCACCTTGATGGCGGTGGTGGCACCCTCCATCATCATCGGCACCACGTTTAGGAAAGTAGTGTCCCGGAAGATGGCCGCGTGCGGCAGGTAATCCAGAATCTCGACATCCACTCCCGCCAGTCGTGTTGTCTTTCCAATCCCTTCAAACATGTAGCTCTCGGGCCGTGCTTCGGGCAACATCCTTCCCGTCTCCGTCTCGATTACCACTAGCTTTGGCTCGTATTCGTCAATCAAGAACGTGTCCAGTTGAAGGGCGACCGATAGCTCCTTTATCTCGCCTCCCCAAGTGGTGCCTCTCCATTCTACTTGCCCCTCTTGCACCGTCATCGTCAACCGCTCCATGTCGGCACTTCCCAGCATCCCCCCCAGTAGGGCGATAAAGAGTCCCAAGTGGTTCAGGTAAAACCCGATTTCTCGCCAAGTCTGCTTTTGCCTTGTCCGCTTCAGCGTGGCCAATCCCAGCAGTAGGAGCGTGTAAAAGCAGAGCAGCACGAACGGCCACGAGGTAGTCATCGTGTACCAACCTAACCGAAAGGAGAGGTTCAAGGGGTGTGGCTCGTGTGCCGTGCTGGCCGAGAATTGTGGCAGTACGCCCAAGATCACGCAAAGCAAGATCACAAGAGTCAGTGCCGGGATGGTCGAGTAAACTCCCGCCAGCCATCGCACCGTCCGCTTTCTCGCTCCCGCGAAATGAATAACGAGCAACGCCACGATGAACAGGGCACCCACGATGATGTTTACCGGGAAGGCAAACAGCGGCAAATGAATATTTCCTATGGTGAGTTGCAGCAGTACGCCGGCCAGCAGTATCCCGGCGGCCACGATAAACCCTTCGATATACCCCCACGGATGTTCCCAGATTCTGCGGGAAGATTTCTTCATCTCTGTTGTTTGATAACCTGAGTCCCGCGCACGCGACACGTCCTTAAACCCGTGCCGCGTGGGGGAGCTTGTTTATTAATTCAGGCTGACCAGCCTGTTATTGCCTTGAGCTTTTTCCAACCAACCGGGGACGATTGTCTCCTGGAACCGTTGCTTGTTGCTTCTCTCCATGTCCATGTCGAGGCCGATATATGCTTGTGCTTTCGCCTTTGAGGAGATATCGGGCATCGGTACGCTACCGGTATACCCAACTTCTGCCAACACTTTCGCGATCTCGAAGCGAGCCTTGTGAGCACGGTCGAGCCCGTGCGACAGGATCCGTTGGAACTCCACCGGCGAGTGGAATGATCCTCCGTGCGAGGCCACCGCGTAATCCCATCTCCATTGCGACTGGCGGATAAGCTGCAACGCGTCGGCCATCTGTGCTTCCGTGGCACCCTGTTCCCACGCGAACTGCGCTTCGATATGCGCCGCGGCAAGTTCCTTCTCTACGAGGTTGCGTATTTCCACTGCACTACGTTGGCGCTCGAATACCGCGTTCCTGAGGTCCTCTTCCGACTCTCTGTGGCACACCTGACAGGTGTTGTTGATGCTCGCCAATGGGCTGCGGATATGGTGGCTGCTGTACTTGACGCCCCCTTCCGATACGTACGGCATGTGGCAATCGGCGCAAGAAACCCCTCTCTGCGCGTGGATCCCCGTCTTGAATATCTCGTAGTCGGGGTGTTGCGCCTTGATAATGGGTGCCTTGCTCAACGCGTGCGTGTAGTCGGCAAACCCGATGCTATCGTAATATTGCTCCGCCCCCTCCATGCCGGTACCGTTATGCCAGGGGAAGATCAGGTATTTCCCTTCGGGCGTGAAGTAGTACTCCACGTGGCACTGCGCGCAAGCGAGCGACCGCATCTCTTGATGCGTGGCTTCGCGTATATCCATTCCCATGCTCTCGAACCCTTCAATTAAAGCCGGGCGGCTGATCTTCAGGTCCATTGTCTCCGCGTCGTGGCAATCGGCACAACCAATCGGGTTCACGATCTCGTGTCCCCAGTGCGCCCATGGCTTGTTATAAAACTCCGCCACGCCCACCGAATCCATCAATCTTGGCACGTCGGGGCTCTTGCAGGTCCAGCAGGTAGCCGGTTGTGGCCCTTCTTCCTCCGTCATGGGCGATCCCGTCCGCAGGGTATGGTTCACGTCGTTTACGGCGTGCATATGTCCCCGCGGGGTGCCATAATCTTTTGAGAACGCGTAGCCGGCCCATAGGATGACCATCTCGGGACGTTCCTCCAGGACGTCCACCACGCTGCTGCCGTTGAACTCGCTTTGGAAGGTAGTATCGGCGGTCTGTGTCCACGTTTCGTACTCACGCGGGTAATTCACTGCAAACACTTCGTTTCTCGACTCGATGCCCGTGATCTCCACTTTCTTGTTGTTCATCACGCTGGCAATCTCGGCCCTTCGCTGTGTGATGGAAGCGGCCAGCATCCCCAGGAGGAATACCACGCCCACCGTAACGAAAAACAGGAGCCATCCTACCCATGGCTTCATCTTGTTATTCTCTTTAGTCCTGTTCATAGCAACTTTTTTTATCGTATTTATTTTTAGTCTAAATCCTATATATTCACTTGTTCACCATGTTGTGCAGCCAATCCGGCACGTTGCTCTTCGGCATCGGCACGTGGGCGTTGGGAGTTGACGAGAGCGATCGGCTGCGCGTGTGCGGAACGTTTCTATGGCAATCCCAACAAGCTTGTCCCCCTATCTCTTGCTTCTCCCAATAGGTGTGGCGTCCCGTCTGCACGAACTCCGTGTTAAGCTGTTCATGGCAACGGGTGCAGTTGTTCATGATTACCTGTGAGTTCAGTTCGATCGCTTGCATGGCCTCGTCTTCGGTACGCATCGTGAATACCGCCGCGTGCCGGACTCCATTGATTCCTTTCACGATGTACTTGCTCACTATATTATCTTGCGGCATATGGCACTCGTTGCAGGTGGCCCGTTGGCCGTGCGAGCTATGCATCCACGTCGCGTAATAAGGAGCCATCACGTGGCAATTCACGCAAGTGGCCGGGTCGTCCGAGAGGTAACTATACGCCCTCGACGCGAAAAAAGTGTAAATAAAGAGGCCCACGAACGCGCCCGTGACGATAATGGCCGGGTATTTCCAACCCCCGCGCGGCCGTACCTCGTTCCATATCTTCTTTAATTTACCCATGGTCGCACATTTTAATCAGTTTACGACAAAGAAAAGAAGAATGAACTAAACAAACTGTAATAATTATGACATTTCGAAAAAAAAGAGTATATTGCTCTCTGTTTCCGATTGTCCGGAACCATTCAAATTGTCCGTAATACATCTGTTTTAGTATTTTCTGGGCGAAAAGTCCCTGTAATCCGTTTAACGTTTATTTTTTCTTCACGAACCTTTTTAATTTAAAAATCAACATGCATACCTCACGTCCAGCTCCCGATCACGCTCGAATGATATTCCAGTGCCCTTTATGCAGCTCGGTCCCTGCCGACCAGCGCGATTCCTTTATGACCGACATTCGTTTCTCCGTTAAATCTTTCGAGAAAGGCGATGTGATTGTCTCCCAAGGCTCCAAATGCGAGTTTCTCTATATCCTTGTACGGGGTGAGATCAGTACCGAGATGGCCGACGAGAAAGGCGATTTTATGAAAGTAGAGCAGATTAAGGCCCCCAACCCGTTAGCCACCGGCTTCCTGTTCTCTACCGACAACCGCTCTCCGGTCTCCGCTATCTGTAAGGGTACCTGTACCGTGGTATCGATACCTAAGGAAAACGTTTACTTGCTGATGCGCGAGTACGAGTCGTTCATGCTCGCCTTTTTATCCTATATCTCCAACAAGGTATCCTTCTTGTCGGAGAAGCTGCGGTTGGTCTCCCTTCGCACCATCCGTGCCAAGCTCGCCTATTATCTATTGAAAGAATCGGCTGGCGA
>JAAYTC010000134.1 GCA_012518155.1 Bacteroidales bacterium
TAACTTGCGCAAACGTTTGTTCATTCTGATTCTGTCTGTATATTTGCGATTGCGTGGTAGTAGACACCCAATGATATGGATTAGTTAGATTCAGGATGAGATATTTTTTTATTTTTTTCGCGTTAGTCTTGCTTTGGGGATGTCAAAGTAAAATTAATGGTGATAGCGAACCACCAGTCGCCATAACTCCACGGATTAAATATGAATTCAGCGGGGGAGCAGGTCATTATAACTACGCGCCCAGCATCATACAGGATGAATATGGAATCCGTTACGGATTTATATGCGAAAATCGAGATCCCTTTGAAATTGTAGATTACGTGTACCTTTACAAAGGTATTCCCACCGACAATGGATATGTTTGGCAGCCGGGTACGCAAATCCTCGCTCCCTCGGCATCAGGTTGGGACGATTGCCATATTTGTGATCCCGATGTTCGTGAGTTTAGAACTACTTATAAGGGAGAGACCTATAATTGGATCATGACCTATCTTGGAGTAGACCAATGGAATAGCAATCATAATCAGATCGGGCTGGCAATTTCTAAAAACATCGAGGGTCCCTACATTAAGTTCGATGGCAACCCCTTGATACCCTATGAAGACCGAACAAAATGGGGAGTAGGCCAAAGCACAACAATCGTGAAGGACTCCACCACTATACAGCTTTTTTATAGCTCCACGACCGAAAATGGCAATTTTTGTATGCGTGAAATCAAGCTTAATGATTTAAACAATATCGTTTTGGGAGAGGAAAAAAAGATAGGATTCTTAGGATCGAACAATTACCCGACCATATCCGAAAAAAACATATACATGGTTTCGGAAATGCGTATCGGACCCATCCACGAAATACCCACATGGGTTGGGGATGTCTCGCGTTTGGCGTATATGTCGCGGACAGAAAGTATCTTTTCCGATGAAGATCATTGGATAGAAATAGGGCGTGTAGGGCCAACGGAATCTGGTTTCCCCCGGAACCACAATCCGGGAATACTCACTGATACCAAGGGGTATATGCTAAATGAAGACGAGCTAGTGATGTATTTCACCCCTGCCATGACAGGAGAAAATTGGCTTTGGTCATATGATCTTTACTCTGCTACATTTGAACTCGAAAACTTAATAAAATAAACCGATATGATAATGAAAAATAAAAACTGCTTGATAGTTTTTCTGTTCTTGATCGTTCTCTCAGCGTGCACGTCTAAAGGACAAAATAGTGAAAAACCGACTTCGGAGGCACAAAAGATTATCTTTGAAACTGATATTGGCAACGATGTGGACGATGCTCTGGCACTCGATATGCTTTACAAGTACATAGATGCCGGTGACATAGAGTTGTTAGCGATCATGATCAATAAGGAAGGCGTGTATCCGCAGGAATTCACTGATATCATGAATACCTGGTATGGCTACCCTGAAATTCCTATCGGTATTATACACAATGGGGCGGACAGCGAACACGATGCTGTAAATTTCGCCAGATGTGTATCGTTAATGGAGAATGAGAGCGGGGAGCCATTGTTTCCGCGCTCACTCAACAATTATACCGGGCTACCCGAAGCTCACATTTTGTATCGTGAAGTATTGGCACAACAACCGGATAACTCCGTAACGATCGTCTCGGTTGGTTTTTCGACTAATCTTGCTCGTCTACTCGATACTCCGCCCGATGATTTTTCGCCGCTAACGGGAAAAGAGCTGGTTGCAAAAAAAGTGAAGCTATTATGCACTATGGCAGGATGTTTCAATAATCCGGAATTATATGAATATAACGTGGCAAAAGATATTCCCGCGGCGAAAAAGGTCTTTGACGAGTGGCCAACCAAGTTGGTAACTTCGCCGTTTGAAGTGGGGATTGCCATCAACTACCCGGCTACCAGCATCGAAAATGATTTTGATTGGGCACCCGTTCACCCCATGGTCGAAGCGTATAAATGTTACCTTGAGATGCCTTATGACCGTCCCACCTGGGATTTGACTTCGGTTTTATATTCCGTGGAGGGCCCCTCCTATTTCGATATTTCCGGTCCTGGTGAGATAGAGGTGTCCGATAAAGGTGCAACAACGTTTACCGCCGATAAGGAGGGAGACAGGTATTACTTAAAGGTAGATTCCGCACAAGCAGAACATATTAAAAATCATTTCATACAGTTGATCAGTCAACCACCCCTGTATTTGAAATAATAAAGAAAAGTCTATA
>JAAYTC010000135.1 GCA_012518155.1 Bacteroidales bacterium
CATATCGCAACCGGTAGAAGATATTTGTAAGATCGCGGTGAAAATACTTTTTTCCAATATTCTTGACCACGATAAAACGCCGAAGCACGTGTTGTTGAAGAGTACATTGAAGGTAAAAGCATCGGTAAGAAATCTGAGTTATTTGAGATGAAAGTGCCGTATGGTTCATTGATAATAATAAAAAAGAGCCTAAAAAAACAGGATGTACGTCGATTTGTTTAATTTTGTATAAGAAAAACTCATGGGCAAGCGCATTAGTCGCCCGGACATGCCTGTCATGTAGAGGATGCGCCTAATTCAGCCGGTGTGGAATAATTTATCAAAATTATAAAGGTATGAAGAAGAAAATAAGAGCCGCCGTTGTTGGATACGGGAATATTGGGAAGTACGTGGTGGAAGCGTTGCAAGTGGCACCCGACTTTGAAATCGCGGGTATCGTCCGAAGGGATGTCTCAAACGTTCCTGCTGAACTGAAAGGGTATGAAGTGGTAACCACTATAGTGCAACTTAAGGAGGTGGATGTTGCCATCCTTTGCTCGCCTACACGGAAGGTGGAAGCGTTCGCGAAACAGTGCCTGGAACTGGGAATAAATACGGTGGATAGTTTCGATATTCACGGTCAGATACTGCAACTGCGCGCATCGCTCGATAAAACGGCAAAAGAAAACAGCGCGGTTTCGATCATATCGGCCGGTTGGGATCCGGGAAGCGATTCGGTGATACGTGCACTCCTCGAGGCGATAGCCCCGAAAGGTATTACCTATACTAACTTCGGGCCGGGGATGAGCATGGGGCATACCGTGGCCGTGAAGGCGGTGGCCGGGGTAAAAAACGCGCTCTCAATGACCATTCCCACGGGGACGGGGGTGCACCGCCGAATGGTGTATATTGAATTGCAAGAGGGGCATGATTTTGAGACGGTCGCTAACGCTATTAAAACGGACGATTATTTCGTGCACGACGAGACGCACGTTTTTCAGGTGGATGACGTTGATTCATTAAGGGATATGGGGCATGGTGTGCGCATGGAACGAAAGGGCGTTTCGGGCACCACCCAAAACCAGTTGTTTACCTTCGATATGCGTATTAACAATCCTGCCCTCACCGCGCAAGTGCTGGTGGCTACTGCTCGTGCGGCACTGAAGCAACAACCGGGTGCCTACACCATGATCGAGATCCCCGTGGTGGATCTGCTGCCCGGTGAAAAAGAATCATGGATAAAAAAACTGGTGTAGATCAGGGAGTGAATCGTGTAAGAATAGCCCGATTTGGTTCTTTTTTATTATCTTTGGCATAAATTTTACGCTGATGGATATATTACTCTCTGTAACTTGGAACGTTGATCCCACGCTTTTCTCCGTTTTCGGCCGTGAAATCCGGTGGTACGGCCTATTGTGGGTAATTGGGCTCATCGTGGCCGTGTACATCGTGCAGCGCATCTTCAAAAAGGAAGATCTACCCGAAAAGTGGTTCGATTCGCTGTTTATTTACATGATCGTGGGCATTATCGCCGGTGCACGCCTGGGGCATTGTCTTTTTTACGAGCCCGCGTATTACCTCGCCAATCCTCTCGAGATGCTCAAGGTGTGGGAAGGCGGACTTGCCAGCCACGGGGGGGTGATCGGCATTATTATCGCGGTGTGGCTCTACTCCCGGAAAATTACCAAGCTAAGCATGCTTTGGACGTTCGACCGGGTGATGGTGCCCACCGGTTTTACAGCGGCGATGATTCGCTTCGGGAACCTGATGAATCACGAGATTTATGGTGGCCCTACCGACCAGCCTTGGGGTTTCCGGTTTATCACCAATATTCATTACTGGATGCAGGGAGCGGAGCCGATATACTCTGAACCGTCGCACCCCACGCAAATTTATGAGGCACTCGTCTACTTGCTTGTATTTGGTATTACCATGTTCCTTTATTTCAAGACCGATGCCAAAGATCGCAAGGGATTGATCACGGGGGTGGGCATCTTGATCATCTTCCTGTTCCGCTTCTTCGTGGAGTATGTGAAAAACGTGCAAGTGGCATCCGAAATCGCGATGCGTGAGAATACAGGCCTTATCTTGGGACAATGGTTGAGCATCCCCTTTATTATTTGGGGAATATGGTTGATCGTTAACGCACTGAGACGTCCTGCCGACGTGGCACTCACGCCTAAGCAATCGGAGTTGCCACAACCGAAGACGAAGAAAAAAGACAAAAAGAGGTAAATAAACAATTTTTATGCACAAACCGATTGAAGTAACGAAGGATGTTTTTTACGTGGGAGTGAACGACCGTACAAAGCATCTTTTCGAGAACCTGTGGGCATTGCCCCAGGGAGTATCGTATAATTCTTACATTATCGAGGACGAGAAAACGGTGTTGATCGACGCCGTGGATATTTGCTATTCCGACGTGTTCTCTCGCCGAATTCGTTCCGTATTAGGGGATAAACCGATCGATTATCTCGTGATAAACCACATGGAGCCCGACCACACGGGAGCCGTCGAATGGCTTGTATCACGGTACCCGAATATTCAAATCGTGGGTAACAAGCGGACGCTGGAGATGCTGAATGGGTTTTATGGAATCGCGAATAACGTGATCTTGGTGGAAGATTTGGGCGAGCTTAGCATTGGTAAAAACCGATTGCAGTTTTTCCTAACGCCCATGGTGCACTGGCCGGAGACGATGATGACTTACGTGCCCGAGAAGAAGGTGTTGTTCAGTGGCGACGCTTTTGGGGCATTTGGCGCGTTGAACGGGGGTGTCTTGGATAGCCAGCTTCGTCCCGAGCGCTACGGGGATGAAATGATCCGTTACTATTCCAACATCGTGGGGAAATTTGGATCCCCGGTGCAAACAGCGTTAAAGAAATTAGAGGGAGTAGAAATCGGAGCCATCTGCTCAACTCACGGGCCCGTGTGGACCGTGCCGGAGAACATCTCCAAAGTGGTGGATTTGTACGATCGATTAAGTCGTTACGA
>JAAYTC010000136.1 GCA_012518155.1 Bacteroidales bacterium
CTTCTCCAACCACTCGTCTTGCTCCCAAAGCAGGTGCAACACGTTTTCCCGGGCCACGTAACCGTGACTCTCCATCGGTAGGATCACTAACCTAACCGGTGCCCCGAAACTTTTCAATGCCTGGAAGTAACGCTCGCTCTGCATGGTGTGCGTACCCGAGTTATTGTCGTCCTCCCCATGAATCAGCAGCATGGGCGTTTTCATCTTGTCGGCATGCATAAAGGGCGACATGGAGTCGTACACTTCCGGAGCCTCCCAGTAATTCCTCTCCTCGGCCTGAAACCCGAACGGGGTGAGCGTACGGTTATAAGCACCGCTCCGGGCAATGCCCGCGGCAAACAGGTCGGAGTGCGACAACAGGTTCGCCGTCATAAAGGCCCCGTAAGAGTGCCCGCCCACGGCCACCCGGTCGCGATCGATGTATCCCATCGCGTCGACAGCATCGATGGCGGCTTTCGCGTTGGCCACCAGTTGCTCCACGAACGTGTCGTTCGGTTGTTCATCGCCCTCGCCCACGATCGGAAACGAAGCTTCATCCAACACCGCGTAACCGCGGGTTACCCAGTAGACAGGGTTACCGTACGAGAGGTAGGTAAACGCGTTGGGGTTGCTACTACTTTGCCCCGCGCTGTCACGGTCTTTGAACTCCCTGGGGTAAGCCCACATGATCAAGGGGAGCTTCTCCTTCTTCTCCTTATCGTACCCCAGCGGGAGGTAGAGCGTGCCGGTGAGCTCGAACCCATCGTCCCGCCGGTAAGTGATTACCTCTTTATGCACCCCTTCGATGCTTTTAAACGGGTTCTCGAACGAAGTGAGCGGGATGTCGGCAATCCGCTTTCGCAAGTTCTTGATGTAGTAATTTGGAAATTGAGTGGGCGATTCCACCCGGGTGATTAGCGTTCCCTGGCGACTGTCGATAAAGGAGATCAAGTCCTCTACCCGATCGGTCGCGGTAGATTGATACATCCGCTTCTTCTCCAGCGTGCGGAGGTCCAGCTCATCGATAAAAGGGAATTGCCCCTCGGCGGTATAGCCATCGCCAAAAAGGTACGCGGTGTGCCCATCCATCAACAGGGTATTGTGGCCGTTGGGATTTCGTTTCACCTGAAATGCCCCCGGGTGGCTGTAAATATCCTGGTAGTTCCTGTCGGCTACTACCCGCGGCTCCTGCTCGGGATGGGAGGGGTTAATCAGGTAGGTCTTGGTATTCCGGGTGTTCCACCATCGGTCGTGCACCACCGCGTAAGTGTCATTACCCCAGGTGATACCCGACAGGCGGTGCGTAAGTTTTATCAGCGAACGGGGCGCGCCTGTGAATGGGTACTCCAGCTGGAACAGCTCGTCGCGATACTCGGCCTCCACCGCCGGGTCGCCTTTATCCAACGCTTCCGCCCACGCGAGGGTAGAGGGTTGGTCGGCCCTCCAGTGAATATGCCTCTTTCCTTCGAAGGTAGCCATGAAGCCCACCGGCAGGTTATCCAGTAGGGGCTGCTTGCTAAAATTCATGAGGAGATCCCCCTCCATGCTATAGATATCGGTTTCGTTCGGAAAGCTGTAATAGGGTACCACGTAAGAAAAGGGACGGCTCAACGTGGTGAGCAACAAGTGGCGACCGTCGGGCGAGAAGGACTCTTCCATATGCATTCCCGTCTCTTTCCAGCGCGTGGCCGCACCATCGAGGGCCACTTTGTGCAGCTCCGAAGTCATCAATATTTCAAAGTTTTGTTCATCTACCGAGTTCTTCAGTAGATCTTGGTAGGTCCTGTTTTGAGAGACCTGCCCGTCGCTTACCGAGACCACCGGGCCCTCGGGGATAGCCTTTCCGGTGTCGATCAACGGGGCACGGCCGGCCGGCACAACCCTTGCCAACAGCGCGCTGCCGTCGGGGAACCAAGTGTAGGGAAACCCGGCGTTGGCATTCAGCACCGCGCCGGTTAACTTCCGGGCTTCGAGGGTGACCAGATCGGCTACCCACAGCTCCACACCCTCTTCTTCGGCGTGCACGAAAGCAATTTTCGATTCATCGGGCGAAAAGGAAGCGTACGCGATGCGCGGCTCAACGGGCAGCCCTTCGATCTGTTTTAATTCAGCATCGGCCATCCGTTTGTACCGGATATTATTATAATAGGTGATCGTGCTTGAAATATTGGCCACCGGGTTTACCCGTAAGCCTCCCAGCCGAATTTCGGGTTGATTCAGGTCGGACAGCGATTTGAACGTGTGGCGATAAAAGAAGAGCATCTGTTCGCTCTTGCTGTCAATATTCACGAAAGGCGCCCTTTCGATATCCACCAGTTCCAGAATCTCCCGCGGCGGGGTTTGATAAACCGTCTTTACCTGGGATTGTAATGTTCCTATTGTCATGAAAAAAAGTAACGTAAAAAAATAAATAAACCTCCTCATACGATTGTTGATGTTAGTTAGGATAACGAATAAACCCCAAATTTACTTCAAAAAAACGTTTGGGTGTTGTTATCTGTGAAAAAAAACGTATTTTTACCCGCGAAACGGATATTATTAAAAAACTACTCCTATGGAAAAAGATTTTATCACCGTTAAAACATTCGCTTTCCCGGCCGATGTAACCATCGTGCAGACCTTTATGGAGATGAGGGGAATTGACGTGTATATGAAAAACCTAACCTCAAATAGGCTGGCATATACATTGGGCGATATCGAGATGCAAGTAAAGAGGGCCGATTTCGAGAAAGCGAAAGAGGCACTTATCGATGGAGGCTTCGCTAAACCCGAAGATTTTTAAACTATAATCAGTCCCGTGGCTTATCGATTTTTAAACGTTTCACCGGGTTAAGATGTTTCACTTAATATTATCACTTCGCGGCATTACATGATAGAGCAGACAAATAAAAAAAACAACACGCACAAATACATCCTCATTGGCTTCATACTGCTTTTGGGGCTCATCATCTTCCGGTATACCCGCCCCTACATGAGCGGGTTCCTGGGAGCGGCCACGCTCTACATAATCGTGAACGGGCAACAGAAGTACCTCACGAAGAAGCTCAACTTTAAAAAATCACTCAGCGCGCTCCTGATCGTGTTGGAAGTGCTGATATTTATTCTCCTCCCGCTCACGGGGATCACCTTCTTGGTGATCGATACCTTCTCGGGCATCACCATCGACCCGGAGGCCATTTTACGGCAAGTAAACGATTTCGTGGATTCATTGGAAGAGCGGCTGGGTTTCAATTTTTTCACACCGGAGAACTTGGCCATTATTCCTCGCGCCGGAAGCAACCTCCTTCAAGTGTTGGGCAACAGTGTTTATTCGTTCGTGATTAATATTATCGTGATCTTGTTCGTGCTTTATTACATGCTGTTTAGCAACGACGAGTTCGAAAGGGCAATTCGGGAGATACTGCCTTTCAAGGAGGAAAACAAGCAAATACTCGCCGAAGAGACGCGTCTCATTATCCAAGCCAACGCCATTGGAATACCTCTCCTGGCAATAATTCAAGGCTTTTTCGCCTATTTAGGATACCTCTTTTTTGGCGTGGAAAACGCGATACTATACGCTATTTTGACAGCCTTCGCGACCATCCTGCCCATTATTGGCACCATGATCGTGTGGGCGCCCATCAGCATCGGCATGATGATTGGCGGGGATCTCGTGAACGGGATCGGGCTGCTTATCTACGGCTTTTTCATCATCGGCGGAGTGGATAACGTGGCGCGCTTTCTATTGCAAAAAAAATTGGCCGATATTCACCCCCTGATCACC
The DNA here is from genome assembly GCA_012518155.1 of Bacteroidales bacterium. Classification (GTDB taxonomy): domain Bacteria; phylum Bacteroidota; class Bacteroidia; order Bacteroidales; family Dysgonomonadaceae; genus Proteiniphilum. The sequence goes on from JAAYTC010000136.1 coordinate 3,743, forward strand.
GTATTCGGGGTACTTATCGGGATCCCGATGTTCGGGTTCTGGGGCGTTATCTTCGGCCCTCTTATACTATCGCTATTTATTCTTTTCTTCAACATGTACCGGCACGAGTACGTGGCGGGTTCTAAAGCTGAACCTCGTGTAACCACACGCGATCGGACGAAGAAAATGAAAATCCCGGTAAACCCCGCGAAGAAGAAAAGAAAGAAAAAAGATGTACCGGAAAGCGAATAGACAGATACCTGCCCTGCTCCTCCTGTTACTCGTGTTCGTCTCAACGGCTTGCAACTCGCGCCAAAGAGAGGGAGGGACGTCCATGTTGGGGGACTTTATTTCGTCGGAGCCCATCCGTTATGCCGAAGGGTTCACGATCGATCACGCGGAAGATTATACACGGGTAACCATCCTAAACCCTTGGTCGAACGCGTCGGACCCGTACGAAACGTACTTCCTGTACCGGAACGACTCCATTTTACCGCTCCTACCTTCAGAGGGAGTGAAACTAAAAACACCCCTCACTTCGTTGGCAGTGAACACCTTTTCTTACTTCTCGTTTCTGGAATTACTGGGGGAGATGGATGTAATATCAGGGGTGACGGATGGATTCCGGATTTATCACCCGGGGATATTGGAAAAAATAGAGAGGGGCGATATAGTGGATCTGGGCGATCCCTTTCAGCCGGATATCGAACGGACCATGGCGTTGAAGCCGCAAGCGGTTATCAACTCGGCGTACGCGCAACTTGACCGCTACAGCGAACGGCTCCTGCAAGCAGGTTTTCCGGTCATTTACTCGTTGGAGTGGATGGAGACTTCCCCCTTGGCACGCGCGGAGTGGATAAAACTGATGGCCGCTTTTTTTGATAAACGAGAGGCGGGCGACAGCCTATTTAACGCGATCGAACAGGAATACCTCCAGCTGCGCGACAAGGTGGAGGCAGTCGACAAGAAGTCGGTACTGGCGGGTGATATTTTTCAGGATACATGGTATGTCCCGGGGGGGAACAGTTTCAACGCGACGCTGTTTCGCGACGCGGGGCTCGATTACCGGTACCAGGATAACAACGAGAGCGGCAGCATAGGGCTCGATATCGAGTCGGTACTCACCCAGTTCGGGAAATCGGATATATGGTTCGGGTGCGAGGCAGGGACCTACGCCGAGCTGGTTAACAAAGATGCCAAGTACCTATTGTTGCAACCGGTGAAGAACCGAAAGGTGTACAATAATCATAATCGCACCACGCCATCAGGGGGGAACGACTACTTTGAAAGCGCGATCGCTAACCCGCACTTCGTGCTGGCAGACCTGGTCAAGGCGGCCTACCCGCACTTGCTGCCCGACTATTCATTCACCTATATTAAACCATTGGAGGAGCTGGGGGCACGTGAGAAAAAATAGTTCACTTCTATTCATATTGCTGATAGGCTTGGTGATCGCGGCATTTATCGCCGACCTGTTCACAGGCAATGCTCCCATCTCGCTGCAAGAGGCTTGGGCGGCACTTGTCGGCTCATCGGGCGATGCGATCGTGGACGAGATCATCCGTAACTATCGCTTCCCGAAGGCGGTGACTGCCGTGGTTGCCGGCATCTCGCTTTCCGCCTCGGGGCTATTGATGCAAACGCTCTTCCGCAACCCCTTGGCAGGCCCCGACGTATTAGGGGTAAGCGCGGGGGCAGGATTGGGTGTGGCACTGCTTACCCTGCTCAGTGGAACGGTGGTTTATCCTTTCGTCTCTTCCTTGGGAGGCATGGCACAGGTAATCGCGGCCATCGCGGGGGCGGGGCTCGTGCTCTTCCTTATCTTGGGCGTTTCGGCACGCATAAAGGACTCGGTCACCATTCTCGTCCTGGGTATGATTTTTGGTTACGTGGCCAGCGCCGTGGTAACCGTGCTGCAAAGCTTCGCCGACCCCGACTCGCTGAAGGTGTTCGTGACATGGACATTCGGAAGCCTGGGAAGCGTCACTTGGAACAAGATGCCCCTGCTGCTCGCGCCCGTGATCCCGGGTATAGCGATGGTTTTTTTCCTGATAAAGCCACTCAACAGCCTTTTACTGGGGGAGCATTACGCGGCCAGCACCGGGTTAAACATCAAGCGCACACGCTTTATTATTATTGCCATCGCGGCCATCGTCACCGGGACGGTCACTGCTTTTACCGGCCCGATTGCCTTCGTGGGAGTGGTGATTCCCCATTTCGCACGCAGCCTCTTCGGCACCGTGAACCACCGGACCGTACTCCCCGCTACTCTCCTTTTGGGAAGTCTTTTGATGCTAGTATGCGACATCTTGTCGCAGGTACCCATTGCCAACCGTACACTGCCCATTAACGCGGTGACAGCCCTTTTCGGCGCTCCCATGATCGTCTGGATCGTGCTGAAAAGGAAGCGACTTTAACTCTTTGGCACCGTTTTTGTACTTATCGTTATGAAACAGCTAATAGCAATCAATACAGCTATAATTTATTGTTTTGTTCATCCGATTTAAAATAATAGATTATATTTGTACATATAAATTGAGATAAAAAGGAAGGATAATAAATAATGGATAACAACTTTTCACAGCGGGTCAGGGACATCATGGCTTATAGCCGTGAAGAAGCCGGACGACTCCAAAATAACTATATAGGGCCGGAACACCTTATGCTGGGTATCCTCCGCGATGGAGAGGGGATGGCCGTGCAGGTACTCCAGGATTTCGATATCGATCTGAATTCACTTAAAGAGTATATCGATTCTCACGTGCGTACCATTCAGGAGCCATACGATGGCACCAACGAAGTGGTCATCAACAAGAACACGGAGAAAGCACTCAAAATGAGCATC
>JAAYTC010000137.1 GCA_012518155.1 Bacteroidales bacterium
AACGTGGATGATTTCGTGAGCGAGCGTATCGACCTGAATAAGCTGCTTATTCGTCACCCCGAGGCCACCTTTTATGCCCGAGTGAAGGGGGACTCCATGAATGGCGATTTTAACGACGGCGATCTTTTAGTGGTAGATAGGGCCGAGGAGTGGTCGCATGGTAAAATAGCGCTCTGTTACTTGGAGGGTGAGTTCACCGTGAAGCGAATTCAAGTGAAAAAGGGTGTCTGTATGTTGATGCCCTCCAATCCCTCTTTTAAGCCCATTACCATTACCTCAGAGAACGGGGTGATGGTGTGGGGAATTATTCTTTACTCAATCCGAAAACATTGATGATCGCGCTGGTAGATTGCAATAACTTTTACGCTTCATGCGAGCGGGTGTTCAACCCCTCTATGAACGGACGCCCGGTGGTGGTTCTGTCGAATAACGACGGTTGTGTGATCGCGCGTAGCAACGAAGCGAAGGCGATAGGGATCACGATGGGCGTACCCGCGTTTAAAGCCGCGGAACTGTTCAGAAGGTACAACGTGGCAGTTTATTCGGCTAACTTTGCACTATATGGTGATATGAGCCGTAGGGTGATGCAGATCCTATCCGATTTTACTCCCCGGCAAGAGATCTATTCGGTGGACGAGTGCTTTCTCGATTTGGCGGGTTTACACGAGGATGGGCAGGCGATGGGCTACCGGATGCGGGAGCGGGTAGGAAGGTGGACCGGTCTACCGATCAGCGTGGGCATAGCCCCCACCAAAGCACTCGCTAAAATTGCCAACCGGATTGCCAAGAAATACCCATCTCGAACAGGAGATGTTTACGTGATCGATACGGAAGAGAAGCGCTTGAAAGCACTCCGCTGGTTGCCGGTTGAGGATATCTGGGGAGTGGGTCGCCGTAACGCGATGAAGCTGTACGCCGCGGGAGTAACCCGTGCGGACGATTTCGCACGAATGCCGGAGTCGTGGGTGCGGAAACAGATGACCATCAAGGGTGTTTACCTCCAGCGTGAACTTAATGGCGTCCCCGCTATTGATATGGAGATAGAAGCCGATAAATCCAAAAGTTTTTCGGTGACTCGCACTTTCCCGAGGGAGTATGAAACATGGGACGAAGTGAAGGAGCGGGTAGTCACCTTTGCTTCATTGGCGGCCGCGAAAGTTCGTAAACAGCAGTCGCTCTGCCGCCGCCTGGAAGTCTTCGTGCAGACCAGTCTCTATAAAGATAGCGACGGGCCAGTGACGGGTGCGCGAGAGGTGCGCTTCCCGTTTCCCACCTCTTCCACGTTGGAGATCGTGGACTTCGTGGTGGCGGGCCTTCGAAGCATCTATAAGCCCGGCCGACGGTATAAGCGTGCCGGTGTTACACTTTACGACTTTATTGAACCGGAGGAGTGGCAACCCTCCCTCTTTGCAGAGATGAACCCCAACCCCCGGCATCCTCGCCTGATGCAAGCCATCGACACGATTAACCAAAAAATAGAGGGCGGTATACGGGTAGCCTCCCGCGATGCCCGCACTTTTAAAATGAATCGGGCTTATTTATCTCGAAAATATACTACCGATATCCATGAGATACTAGAGGTTAAAATGAACAAGTGAGTTTTTGCAAGTGAACAAGTAGCGGTAAAAAGTGAACACGAAAAAACCGAGAGAGAACGCCTTGGTTCTCTCCCGGTTTACATAAAAAATTGTAGCTGTACAGTTTTTACTACTGCTCGTTGCTCTCATCCTCGGTGGGAACAATCAACTTGTACCCTTTTCCGTGGATATTGATGATTTCGATATTGGGCTCCGGCTTCAATAGCTTACGCAATTTGGTGATGTACACGTCCATGCTGCGAGCATTGAAGTAGGTGTCCTCTTCCCAAATCTGCTTCAGGGCGTGATTACGCTCCAGTATATCGT
>JAAYTC010000138.1 GCA_012518155.1 Bacteroidales bacterium
TATCGGCAATAACTTGTTGCAGTGTATCGATGGAAACCCGTTCCTGTTCCATCGTGTCGCGGTCGCGGATGGTCACCTTGTTATCCTCCAGCGTCTGATGGTCGACCGTCACGCAAAAGGGCGTGCCAATCGCGTCTTGGCGGCGGTAACGTTTCCCGATGCTATCCTTCTCGTCGTACTGGCAGGTAAAGCTAAATTTCAGGTCGTCCATGATCTCCCGCGCTTTCTCGGGGAGCCCATCTTTCCGTACTAATGGCAGCACCGCCAGTTTCACCGGCGCGAGGGCAGGAGGTAGTTTCAGCAACACCCGTGTTTCTCCGCCTTCCAGCGTCTCTTCGCGGTAAGAGGCAGCCATCACGGAGAGGAACATACGATCCAGTCCGATCGACGTCTCCACCACGTACGGGATGTATGATTTTTTCAGCTCGGGATCGTAATACTGCATCTTCTTGCCGGAGAACTTCTCGTGTTGGCTCAAGTCGAACCCTGTACGCGGGTGGATCCCCTCCACTTCTTTGAATCCGAACGGCATCTCGTACTCGATGTCGGTAGCCGCGTTGGCATAGTGTGCCAGCTTATCGTGATCGTGGAAGCGGTACTTGTCCGCGCCAAAACCAAGAGCCTGGTGCCATTTCATCCGTACTTTTTTCCAGTGTTCGAACCAATCCAGCTCTTCACCCGGTACGACGAAGAACTGCATCTCCATCTGCTCGAACTCCCGCATGCGGAAGATAAACTGGCGTGCCACGATCTCGTTACGGAACGCTTTCCCGATCTGCGCGATCCCAAAAGGCACTTTCATGCGCCCGGTCTTCTGCACGTTCAGGAAGTTCACGAATATCCCTTGCGCGCTCTCGGGCCTCAGGTATACTTTGAGTGCCCCTTCGGAGGTAGCCCCCATCTCGGTAGAGAACATCAGGTTAAACTGCCGCACTTCCGTCCAATTACGGGTGCCACTCACCGGGCAGGCGATTTCGCAATCCACGATAATCTGCCGCAGCTCGTTCAGGTTATCGTCGTTCAGTGCCTTGGCAAAACGCGCGTGAATCTCGTCCCGCTTCGATTGATTTTCCAACACCCTGGGATTGGTTTCGCGGTACATCTGCTCGTCGAACTTCTCCCCGAAGCGCTTTGCCGCCTTCTCCACCTCCTTGTTGACCTTATCGTCTATTTTAGCCAGATACTCCTCGATCAGCACGTCGGCACGATACCGCTTCTTGCTGTCCCTGTTATCGATCAATGGATCATTAAACGCGTCCACGTGTCCCGATGCTTTCCAGATGGTAGGGTGCATGAAGATGGCGGAGTCGATCCCTACAATATTCTCGTGCAGCAGCACCATGCTGTCCCACCAATATTTTTTCAGGTTGTTCTTGAGCTCCACGCCCATCTGCCCGTAATCATAAACGGCGCCTAACCCGTCATAAATTTCACTCGATTGGAACACGAAACCGTACTCCTTGCAATGCGATATCAGTTTCTTAAAAACGTCGTCCTGTACCATAGTCGTTAAAATGCGCACCCACCGGAACACTCGTGCTTTCCGAACTCCGTGTATCGTTCGCGCGTAAAAAGGTTTATAAATCTATATTTGTTTCAACCTACAAAGTAAGCTGTTTTTTTCGATATTTTGACAATCCATCTTCTTAAAGATAAATAATGATGACTACATTTGCACCTTAATCGTACACCCAGTCTTCAAAACATCTCTAAATAATATGACAGGCGGAATGAAAACGTTGGCAAAGGAGACCCTCTTCTACGGGATAGGCAGTGTTCTGCCGCGCCTTCTGAGCTGGCTGCTATCGCTCTACTGGGCGTTTGCCCTTCCGGAGGTGCGAGATATCGGGGTGTTGACCAACTTTTACGCCTGGGTGGCACTCCTGCAGGTGATCCTTACCTATGGCATGGAGACCGGCTTCTTCCGGTACGCGAACAGCGAGAAAGATCCCGCGAGGGTGTTCTCCACCACCTTTATCAGCATCGCTTCCACCACGCTGCTTTTCTTTTTCCTCGCGTTGGCGGTACTCAAGCCGGCTGCTTTCGCGTTGGGAGGCACTGCCATGAAGCCGCATTATCTTCTGTTTTTGGTGCTGATCCTCTGCTTCGACGTGCTGGGATCCATCCCTTTCGCCAATCTACGGTTCAAGCAGCGTCCCATCCGGTTTGCCTTCATTAAGGTCGCGAACGTGGTGCTGACCATCCTCTTCAACCTCTTTTTCTTCTTGGCCTGCCCGTGGCTACAAACAAAATTTCCCGATGCCTTCTCTTGGTTCACGCTGGAGAGAGGGATCGACTACATCCTTATCTCCAACCTGGCCGCGTCGGTCATCCAGTTCCTGATGGTTTCCCCGGAGCTGCGGGTCAAGTTCACGTTCGATAAGGCACTGCTCCGGAAGATGCTCAAATATTCGTTTCCCATCCTCATACTGGGGGTGGCAGGCATCTTGAACCAGACGGTGGATAAGATCATTTTCCCCATGCTCTACCCCGATGCCGACCCCGATAAGGCGAACGCGTTTCACGAGCTGGGCATCTACGGGCAGAACTTCAAGATCGCGGTGATCATGGTGATGTTTACCCAAGCATTCCGGTACGCGTTCGAACCCTTCATCTTCGCTCGAAACCGTCAAGCGTCGGACGACCGTAAACCGTTCGGCGAGGCCACCCGCTACTTTATCCTGTTCGGGTTGCTTATCTTCCTCCTCACTACCGGGTACATCGATATCATCAAGTACCTGATCCCTGAACGATTTCACGTGGGACTCAAGGTGGTACCTATCGTGCTCTTAGGCGAGTTGTTTTTCGGCGTTTATTTCAATTTATCGCTTTGGTACAAGCTTACCGACCAGACCAAGTGGGGCGCCTACATGTCGCTCTTCGGGTTTGGTATCACCATACTTATCAACGTGCTTTTTATCCCCCGGTACGGCTACATGGCCTGCGCGTGGGCGTCGTTTATCGCCAATTTCGCGATGATGGTCGTTTCCTACTTCCTGGGACAGAAGCGCTATCCCATACCCTATAACTTGAAGTCGGCCGGGCTATCTTTCCTGCTGGCGATGGTACTCTTCGGGGGAATTACCCTTACTTACCGGCACGTGGACGCGTTATGGGTGCGGCTATTGATCAATACAGCCCTCGTGGGGGTGTACGTGGCGGCCGTGTTGGGAAGGAATTTAAAATTAAAAACGAAGAATTAAAAATTTAGGATGAATAATATGCAACTAAAGCTAAGGCCTACAAATGTTTTATGGGGTACCCGTTCGAAGAAACAGGCGTGAATCTGATAAGCTGTTTGAGCGCAGCGAACTATTTCGTTAAGCCAAATGAGCAGAACTAAGCTTGCTTAGGCTATGCCATGGCGAGAAATAGTCTAACTTTAGTGAATTTTTATCAGATAGCCTGTGAATCGTGAACGGGTCACAAAACATTGTCAGTTGAGAGCTTTAGCTGCATAATTACACAAAAGAAAAATTGAATGAAGAAACTATTTTTATTGCTTGCAATAGTAGGAGCGAGCTTCATCGCGAAAGCCGATGAAGGAATGTGGTTATTAAAAGAGTTAAACAGCCAGAGCATCGCCCGGATGCAGGAGCTGGGATTCAGCTTCCCGGTCGATCAACTATACAGCGAGACGAACCCATCGCTGAAAGACGCGGTCGTTATTTTCGGTGGAGGATGTACCGGTGTGGTAGTCTCTGAACAGGGATTGGTCTTCACGAACCACCACTGCGGGTACGGGGCCATCCAGAAACTGAGCGCGGTAGAACACGATTACCTGAAGGATGGCTTTTCCGCTGCTATTCAGGCCGACGAGCTACCTGCCGATGGGCTCACGGTATCGTTTTTGCGTACCGTTGAAGATGTAACCGATCGGATCCTGCCTCACGTGCCCTCGGTACTAAGCGAAATTCAGCGAGAGTTGGCCATCGACTCCATCTCCAACGAGTTGATCCGGGAATACGAGCACGACCCATTCACCCAAGCACGGGTGGTGCCCTTTTTCTCCCGCAACAAGTACTACGTGGTGCTTTACGACGTGTTCCGTGACGTGCGCTTGGTGGTAGCCCCCCCCACGTCGGTCGGCAAGTTCGGAGGCGATACCGATAACTGGATGTGGCCCCGCCACACGGGCGACTTTTCCGCCTTCCGCGTGTATGCCGGGAAAGACAATCAGCCCGCTCGTTACAGCAGCGAGAACGTGCCCTATCAGCCCAAGTACGTCGTCCCCATCTCCTTGGCCGGTGTGCGTGAAAACGATTACGCGATGACCGTGGGATACCCCGGCAGCACCCACCGTTACCTCTCCTCTTGGGGAATCCGCCAACGGATGGAGTCGGAGAACGAACCCCGCGTTGAGGTACGCGGTGTGAAGCAAGAGATCTGGTGGGATGCCATGACATCGAACGATACCATCCGCATCAAGTATGCCAGCAAGTATGCCGGCAGCTCTAACTACTGGAAGAACTCCATGGGGATGAACGAGGCACTGACCAACTTGGGCGTGCTCGCGGAAAAAGAGAAGCTGGAAGAGCGCCTCGCTGCTTGGATCAGCAGCAACCCCGTGCAGGAGGCCAAGTACGGCCACATGTTGGCATCGTTACAAGAATCGTATACCGGTTCCAACGACATGGCCCGATACACCACTTACTTCTTGGAGACATTCAATAACGGCATCGAGCTGATTCGCTTTGCCAATACCATTTTACAGTTCGACTCCGACGGAACGGAGGAAGATAAACAGGCTTTTATCCACGATCGGCTGATCGAGTCGTACAAGAACTACGAGCCGGAGCTGGATATGAAGGTTCTTCCCGAGATGATGCGGCTCTACGCTGCCCGGGTCCCCGAGGAGTTTCATCCCGATATTTATCAAAAGATCGAAGCGGAGTTTAGTGGCGACTATGAAGCGTACGCCGAGTGGTTGTTCGCCAACAGCCTCTTCACCTCGCTCGAAGAGCTCTTGGCACTGTTGCAGACGGCCGATACGCAAGTGTTGACGGAAGATCCCGCCATGCAACTCGCCCTGTCGACCGCCGATATGGGGTACGAGCTTTCAGGCCGCATGATGCCCTACTACGAGAAAATATTGAGCGGAGAGCGTGAATTCATGGCTGCCTTGTTAGAGATGGATGCCGATAAAACCTTTTATCCCGACGCCAACTTCACCCAGCGGATGAGTTACGGGACGGTTGGCGGTTACCAGCCTCGCGACGCGGTATGGTACGATTACTATACCACCACGAACGGGGTGTTGGAGAAAGAGACACCCGGCGATCCCGAGTTCAACGTGCAGGACTATATCTTGGATGCCATTCGTGTGGACGACTTTGGCCGTTACGCCGATGAAGAGGGGCGCATGCGCGTGAACTTCCTTTCCAACAACGATATCACCGGCGGTAACTCCGGCAGCCCCGTGCTCAACGGCAATGCCGAGCTGGTGGGGTTAGCGTTCGACGGCAACTGGGAATCGCTCAGCGGCGACATCCTCTTCGAGCCCGAGATGCAGCGCATGATCAGCGTCGACATCCTTTACGTGCTCTACATGATCGACAAGGTGATGGACTCTTCCCACATCATCGATGA
>JAAYTC010000139.1 GCA_012518155.1 Bacteroidales bacterium
GATAATTAATCATCGGAACGAACTTGTGAATTACCCCTTTGAACAAGGGCACCGAGTGAGGGTTATCTCGAGCGATCGATTTGGCAATATTTTAGTGGGTACCACCTTGGGCTGCATCGTGTTCGCGGCCGATTTTAAAAATCCGGAAGCAATTGTATTTCAGGTTTACACGCGAGACGATAGCAACCTCGTCTCAATTGGGGCGAACGATATCATGGATATATTTACCGCCTCGTCCGGTGAGACATTCATGGGTACTTTCGGTGGGGGAATCAGTAAAATCGAGGAAGTGGACACGCAAGGTTTTCCGCTCACATTTAAGACATATAGTACCGTTCAAGGCCTGCCTTCGAATATTATCCTTTCCATTCAAGAAGATGATCGAGGCGACTTGTGGATTGGGAGTGAAGGGGGGCTCACGAAATTTAGCCCCGAGAGGGAGACCTTCGAGAACTTCAGCGAAATAAAGCGACTCATGAAGCGTTATAATTTTTCTGAAAACTCACGATGTTGGCTGAGAGACGGGAGGCTCTTGTTTGGGTATTCGCACGGTATGTTTGTTTTCGATCCCGAAAGAGTCGAAAATAATACCTACACTCCTTATCTCGCGTTGGTTCAGTTTAAACTTTTTAATCGCGACGTGCCGATCTCGTCGGACGGTCCCCTCACCAAGAATATTAACTTGTTGGATCACTTGGCGCTGAAGCACGATCAAAATTTTATAAGCATTGAATTTGCCGCGCTCGATTATATTGATCCCGATAATATCCTGTATGCCTACAAGCTGGATGGATTCGATAAAGAGTGGATATACTCGGGGAATCAACGAGTGGCTAATTACACGAATCTCTCGCGGGGCAAGTACCTTTTCCGGGTGAAATCCACGAACAGCGATGGAGTTTGGGTAAACAACGAACGGGCGATGACCATCGAGGTACTTCCTCCTTTTTGGGCCACCGGCTGGGCATACTTTGTTTACACGTTAATCACCATGCTGGTGCTCTATTTTTCCTTCCGTGTTCTTTACGCGTTTTACCGGATGCGAAACAAGATTATCTTGGAAAAACAGGAATCGGAAATTAAGACCCGGTTCTTTACCAATATCTCGCACGAGATACGTACGCCTTTAACGATGATTGTATCGCCGATCGACAATCTCCTTCAGAGCGATAATACGCCTGAGGTGGTTCGAAAGCAACTTCTTTTGGTGTCGAAAAACACGAACAGGCTGCTTACTATGGTGAATCAGATACTCGACTTCCAGAAAATTGGGCATAGCCCGTTGTCCGTGAGTAAAATAGAAATATCCCCGTTTGTTGAAAATATTTATAATAGCTACCTCGAAAACGCGCGGACAAGCAAAATCGATTACCGGTTCGAAAACAACGCGGAGGAGCAATATATATGGGCCGATCCGGAAGCGGTAGAGAAAATTGTTATCAACTTGCTTTCTAATGCCTTCAAGTACACACCCATGGAGCAATCCATACGTGTTTCCTTGTTCGGAGAGAACGGTTACGTGGGAATAGAGGTGAGAGATACCGGTATTGGTATCTCTAAAGATAAACAGGGGCGACTTTTCCGGAGGTTTGAATCGTTCAATGAAGACAAAGGTAAACCAAGCACGGGTATCGGCCTCTCTATTGTGAAAGAGATGGCGGAAAAGCATCAAGCCCGCATCCGGGTCGAAAGCGAGGAAAACAGGGGAAGTAGCTTTACCGTTTTATTTAAAAAAGGGACTTCTCATTTTGGCCCTGACGTAGCGGTCAACGATTCGTTGCAAGTGATTGCGCCTGTGGAGCAGGCAGAAGACGGTGAGCACTTGGTTGTTCCCGTTCAAGAAGAGGAAGATCCTAGCGGTTACCCCACGGTTTTAGTCGTGGAGGACGATGAGGACCTCCGGAAGTTTATCCGTTCGATTCTCGAAGAGGAGTATGAAATACATGAAGCGGCCGACGGGAGAGAAGGATATCAAAAAGCGGTGGAACTAATTCCCGATTTCATCATCAGCGATATTATGATGCCGGAAGTCGATGGTATGGAGCTGCTTGAGAAGGTGCGCGAGAACCCTCACACGAGTCACGTCCTTTTCCTGTTACTGACCGCGAAAACTACCCTGGATAGCAAGCTGGAGGGCTTTGAGGGCGGTGCTGACGAGTATATTACCAAGCCGTTCAGTGTTTCCTATTTCAAAGCAAGGGTGAGAAATTTACTGCATCGCAGGAGCGAACTTCAAAAATTTTACCGCGATCGGAATAACGCGGCATCGTCCCAATCCTCACGAGGGCAGGGATTGAGCGAAAAATCGGTGAACGAGAAGGATATAGAGTTTATTTGCACGGTTAATCGGTTTATAGAGAGTCATTTAGGTAGTAGAGATTTTGTTATCGAAGATATGGCGGTAGAGACAGGCATGAGCAGAAGTGTATTTTTCAAGAAGCTGAAGGGACTAACGGGGCTGGCACCCGTGGAATACGTGCGTGATATCTTGATGCAGCACGCGGCAGAATTTTTGTCCACTTCCGACGATACCATCAAAGAAGTATCCTACCGAGTTGGCATCAGCGACACTCGCTATTTTACTAAATGCTTCAAGAAGAAGTACAACATGACGCCGAGCGAGTTTAAAAAGAAACAGGGGAAGCGGGCCGTTGAACCTGCACAGGGCGAATCGCCTAATACACGATATTATTGAACTTCTTGTAATAATCGATGGTCTCTCTGGTCAGGATATCAAGCTGCACATAATTTTCTTTCTTGACCGGCTTCTTGAAAATCAAGTACTCCAGTAATGTCTTCATCGCGTAAAACCCCTGGTATTCCGGTTCTTGGCCGATCAGAAAATCAATTTTACCCCCTTTCAGTGCTTCCACGTTAGGCCTAGTGAGGTCTAAGCAGACCATTTTTACCCCTTTAATTTTATTATTATAAAGGTAATTAGCAATGTAATTGCCTCGAGAGTTCATGATCACGATTCCCGGTATATCGTCGTGACTTTTGAAAAAACGGGATAAATATTTTTTATTGTTTTCGGGTGTATCTACCGAGAACGGGATTTTCAACACCTGATGATCGAGCTTGTGGTCGGTTAAATAATCCATGAACCCTTTCTTGCGAAGAATGGTGGTATTCGCGCTATGATTACCTGTTCGTACTGCCTGTAACATGCCTATTTTAGAATTTTCGGGGATCAATGAGGTTATAAGCTTTGCCATCAGGTTACCGCACACGTAGTGGTTGGAAGAGAAAAAAGCGATCGGATGGGTAGTCTCGATGGTTGAGTCGACGAAGATGTAGGGGATATCCCGATCGTCCATTCTCCTACACAACTCCACGGTTTCGTCGTAAAAAGTAGGGCCAATAATCAGGGCATCCATCTCCATTTCAGCGATATGGTGGAAAACCTCTTTACAGGAAAAGA
>JAAYTC010000140.1 GCA_012518155.1 Bacteroidales bacterium
ACGGGTAGTGCCTCGTTTGAAAACGCGACACGAAGCGGTAGGGAGTATAAGCGCCCAGAATGCCGATGCCGTTTTGGATGTTCGTGTGCACTTGTACCGGCTCGGAGAACGGACCGTTGTCCTTGGCTCTCACCGCCTGGCTTCCGGAGATCACGTACTGGTATAAATCCTTGGAAATTTCAGCGATCTCGATGATGTATTCCACCGTTATCTCCGGATTATCCCCGCTTACTTTTTCTCCCCCCACATACTCGGCTTTATTCAAGGTATCGTGGAACGAGAAATCGAAAAAGATATCCTTCCCATTTACCAAGAAGTCGGGAAAAAGATTCTCCGTCATGCTCCTGTCGCCTCCTTCGTCAAAGAGTTCCTCGAAGATAAAGCCGCCGCTGATGTTATTCTTCAATAGTTCGCTTAGCTTCAGTTCCAGCGGTAAACTCCGGAGAAGTTTCCCGTCTTGGTAGTAGCTCTGGGTGGCCTTTATGTAATAATAGTTTTCGGTATCCGGCGCGTCCGTCAGTTTCAGTTGCACTTGCATGCTCCGGTACGTGGTTCTGTACACCCTGTCGGGTTCCATGGGAGGGGAATAGTCCTCTTCGGAGATGGTCACCGTTGAATCGGTCACCGTCACGTGAGGCTTTCTGGGGATGATCGTTCGAGATTCCACCCTGTCGTATCTATCGGCTTCCACTTCAATCGTTATCTCGTCGCCCGGCCTGGGGAAATAACTCCCTCGGAATATCCCGTTCGCCTCGTGGATGAGCTGTTCTTTCAAATCGCCGTTCACGGAGAGCGATACCGTCGCGTTGGTGATGGGGCTCATGGGCTTTGATTCCCCCAAGACAAACCGGCTTTGGGAGAGGTGTACCGAGACAGCGGAATCGGGTGTGAGCAGGCTGTTTAGCACCGGCATGGGATTGCTGATCGTGCCTTTAAACTCGATGTCTTTTTCGCAGGATATAAAAACAGTCGCGAGAAGGAACGCGGATAGGGCATATAGGAATCCACTTTTGGTTAGCGATGCGCTTACGAGTGATTTGTAGTCTAGTTTCAGTGATATATAGGCTTGTTTCATTGTTCTAAAATTTAATGATGTAAGTTACCGAGGGGATAATGGGGAAGAGGGTGGCCTGGCGCAACGTTTTTGTTGTTTTCCATTGCTCCGTTTCCGGGTCCCTGGTGCTCTCGTCCCACACGTACACGTAGAAAGGGTTCAGGCGACTATACACGTTGTACACGCTGATGTTCCACGTGCGTTGATTTCCTCGCTTGGTCATCTTGTGGAAATTGACACCCAGGTCCAGGCGATGATAGTTGCTGTACCTGAAATTGTTCCGTGACTCCACGTGCGAGTGGGTTTCGGGATAAAAACTCCCGTAATGAAACCCGTTTGAATCGGCATAATCAGGCTGCCGGTAATTGGGAGAATCTATGGCGGCATATTCATGGAAAGCGAACGTTGCCGCGTTTCCCGAGCTAAAGACCCACGAGGCCGACACGTCGATTCTGTCCGAGAACTTGTGCGTGGCGGTAATATTCACGTCGTGCCTCCGGTCGTACTTCGCCGGAAACCGTTTCCCGTTGTTGATGATGTTCCCGGGGCGGTCGAAGATTCGGTCGGATTTCGCCCACGTGTACCCGATCCACCCGGTGGTGTTGCCGAACGAGCGTTGGGCCAGGAACTCGATTCCGTACGCTATCCCGCGTCCCATACTCACCTTGTCCTCCCAGTTCGTGGAAGCCCCCATGAACGAGGCACCGTCCTTGTACTCAAGCAGGTTATCCATCGTCTTGTAATACCCTTCCACCGAGAAGTCGGCGATATCCTTTAGTGAATAAAATGCGCCGACCGCGTATTGGTGCGACTTCATCGGCTTGATCTTTGTCGTGGCCGGCACCCACAGGTCGGTCGGCATGCTAATAGTATTATTGGAGAGCATGTGAATATACTGGTTCATAAACGCGTATCCCGCTTTCAATGATAAATTGTCGGTCAGTAATACCCGCAGTCCTGCCCTCGGTTGCAACGAGAAATAGTTGCTGTTCTGCACGTGAAACGATGAAAAATGGAGTCCCAGGTTTGCTTTCAGCATTCGTCCGATCGAGACATTATCCTCGACGTACGTCGCCGTCTCGTGCGCGTATACCTTGGGGCTTCCCGCCACCGTATCGATATTCTGGTCCGTCTGCCCGGTATCCGTGTACTTCAAGGAGGTCACGTCGGGCGTGAACGTGTGGTACGTGTAGGCGGTGCCGAACTTGATATCGTGGTTCACGTTCGGTGTATAATCGAAGTCGGTCTTGACAGTCCAGTCCTGTATCCCGGAACGGTAGGTCAGCTTGGACTCTTCTTTGGTGTCGGCTTGTTCCGGAACGGAACTATCCCGGAAGGTGCTCTCATACCCCGTGCTTAACGACGAGCGGTAACGGGTGAACGATGCGGTGGTGTTCATGAACAGCTTGTTGTTCACGACGCGGTTCCATCGGAGGGAAGCAATCGCGTTGCCCCAGTCCCAGTCGAGTTTCGTGTGATCTTCCCATTCATAATTTCCCCCGTACGCGCTCCCGTCCTTGGCCTTCAAGTAGATCGCGTCGTCCCCGAAATAGGTGCTCAGGTAGAGCCTGTCTCTTTCCGACAGTTTGTGGGTGAACTTCGCGTTCACGTCGTAAAAGTAATACCCCGCGTTATCCACGCCGCCGTCCTCGTTGCTTTGGGCCATCTTGATGATCGGTTGCGCCAGGATGTCGAGATAGGTTCTCCGAAAAGATACGTTGAACGTGGTCTTCTCCTTTATGATGGGGCCTTCCAACTGGACTTTAGAAGAAATTAAGCCGATGCTCGCGGTTCCCCGTACTTTCTTATCGTCGCCGTCCTTCATCCGAACGTCCACCACCGAAGAGAGCCGTCCACCAAAACGGGCGGGAAAGCTGCCTTTGTAGAGCGTCACGTTTTTCAGCGCGTCGCTGTTGAATACGGAGAAAAAGCCCAGCATATGGTTCACGTTGTACAGGGGCACCCCGTCCAGCAGGAGCAGGTTCTCGTCCGGACCGCCTCCCCGCACGTACATGCCCGCCGATCCTTCGGTGCCCGATTGCACGCCCGGCAACAACTGCAGGGCCTTAATCAAGTCGTTCTCGCCGAACAGGGTAGGGATGTTTTTGACCTGGGCGATGGGTACTTCCACGGCGCTCATCTGCGATCCCGTGACGCCCATTTCCGAGCGGTGTCCTATCACCGTTACTTCTTCCAGTATATTATCCTGGTCTAAGCGGATGTTCAACACCGTATCCCCTTGCAGATGAAAAGTATGGCTTAGGGTACAATACCCGATATAGGAGTACTCGAGGGTGACATTGCCCGCGGGGAGCGTGAGGGAATAATACCCGAAGTTGTTGGTCGTGGCTCCTTTCGCGGAACTTGCATCGAAAATGGTAGCGGCGATAAGGCTCTCGCCGTTTGCCTTGTCGGTAATGTACCCGCTGATGGTGTAGTTTTGTGCTAAAGCCGGGTGGAAAGCGATAAACAACAGCAACAGCAGGCATAACGTGGTTTGTTTCTTCATAAAAGAGGGTGCTTTATATTAATTTCTTCACGTGCTATGTTTATTAGATGCATAACCATCGAAAATACCTCATGCTAATTTGTTAATCTACCAAAAAACAATGGTTGTCTGTGGTTCATCTTGATTGAATTACGATTAGGTGATTCGCGTAGAATTTAACATTGTGTTAAAATTGCTGCAAAGGTAGCATTAACTCTCAAGGTCGCCAACAGTTTGTAATTTTTTTAATAAGCACTTGCATTACCATCTTATAATAATTATCTTTACGTAATGGTTTTTAATATAACGGTTCTAAATGCATCAATATGGCTAAGCTAATCAATCCTCCTTAAATTTTCAGCTATTTGGTTGAACAAAAATTATTGAACCCTTCTGCTCTTTTTTCGCTATCGAAATGACAGCAATTTAAACCGAACAACCGCTTTTCTTGTTGTATACTGATGTGCTTTTTTTAGTTTAACGTGTATAATCATGGCGGTACTTTATAATCGTATTTCAAACAGGGAACTTAAAGCGCGGATGTTGCAAGAAACGGAGCCGCGCATTACTATATCGTTCTACAAATACTTTCAAATTGTCGATCCGAAACAGTTTCGAGACGATCTCTACGCCCAATTCGACGCGATCAAGGTGTTCGGGCGGGTCTATATCGCACGAGAAGGGATTAACGGGCAGGTGTCCGTTCCTGAAAGCAATGTCGAGGCGTTTCGCATCGCGCTGTACGGGGCCGACCCGGCGCTGAACGGTGTTCGTCTGAACGTGGCGGTGGA
>JAAYTC010000141.1 GCA_012518155.1 Bacteroidales bacterium
CCCCTCGACGATCCCTGCTCGAAGAGGATGCCCACGCCCCCGTTGTAATCGGGGTAGGTGGATCCGAAGTTAGGATTCTTGTTGTCGAACGACTCCTTGGTGTAGTAAAACGAACCGATATTGTCGAGTGCCCTCGCGAAGTAGTCGGCGAAACGGCGATTCAACTCGTAGGTGGCTTGTGGCACGAAGCGGCTCTCATTGCCATCGGGATCGGTCGGCTCGAAGAAGAAGGTGCTGTTTGTCCCCATCTCGTGATGGTCGGCCTGCACGTGCGGCAACCAATCTTGGTAAAGAGCTACCCTTGCCTGGCTCTCCGGGTGCACCAGGTTCACCCAATCGCGGTTGAGGTCGAACCAGTAGTGGTTGCCACGCCCCCGGGGCCACCCTTCGGTATGTTCTCGGTCGTAACGCGACGTGTTGTAACTGTTCACGCTGGTATTGGAGTTGATCCATGAGGCAAACCGCTCCTGCCCGTCCGGGTTGCGCACCGGGTCGATAAAGTAGATCCCCTCCTCCAGCTGTTGCTGCACACGGTTGGTACGTGCCGCGGTATAGTAATAGGCGGACAGCAGTGCTGCCTCCGAGGCCGAAATCTCGTTGCCGTGTACCGCGTATCCCAAGAAGACGATCAGCGGGCCATCCGGTTTTCTTCCTTGACGCACTACCTCACGTGCCTCCTTGTAACGATCGAGGTTCCGGATGTTTTCGGGCGACGAGACGACCAGTACCAACAGCTTCCGGTTCTCGTGTGTCCTGCCAATTTCCAACAAATGGGCCCGGTCGGATAGTTCTGCTAACTTCTCGTAGTAGGCGTTGATCCGGCTATGCTCGGTCACCCTGCTCCCGATCGGGTAGCCCAGGAACTCTTCCGGCGATGGGATCGTTTCGTCAAAAACTATGTCATCCCCAAAATAGTAGTCCAATTTCTCTGTCTGCCCGTGAACCCCCTGGACCCATGCCAGGGTGGCCACGAGGATCGTGATTACTTGTTTTATCATAATAGATCTTCCAAAGTTTTTTCCAGCTCTTCTCCACGTAGGTTCTTTGCCACGATGATGCCTTGGTCGTTGATCAGGTAATTCGACGGGATGGCCCGGATGCCGTACAGTTTTGCCGGCTCGCTGTCCCAATGGAGCAGGTCGGACGTATGTGTCCACGTCAGGTTATCCTTCTCGATCGCTTCCAGCCAGTTCTCCCGGCTCTTATCGAGCGACACCGAAAAAATATCGAGTCCCTTTTCGTTGTACTTCTCGTACGCCGCCACCTTTCCAGGGTTGGAGCGTCGGCAAGGCCCGCACCATGAGGCCCAGAAGTCGAGCAACACGTACCTGCCCGGAGAGAATTGCTCCGAGAATTGCACCGGGTTACCCTCCGTGTTGTTCACCGTGAAGTCGGGCGCGGGGTTGCCAATCGACACTACCTCCAGGGTAGCTGCCACCTCCTTGAGGACTTCCACGTAGGGAGTGTTATGGAGCGAAGGGTCCAGCAGCTGGATGTTTGATTTGATCTCCTCGGGCGATAACCGGTAGGAGAAATCGCGGTAAAGGGCATAGGCCGAAACCAACGAGGCCGGGTGTTCCCGAATAAACGAGTCGATCTGCACGTGTCGCCGCGACCTATACTCCGCGTACAGGTTGTGCAGTTCGGATCCCTCGATGGTGGTGTTGCGGTAATAATTGGACGAATCGAGCACCACGGTGGCCGGGTTCGCGTCCAAGAAGACCAAGAACGAACCCTTGGTGGTATCGAGGGTTAAGCCGTAGATCTCGGGCAGCTCCACCTCTTTCGAGAAGTGAAATTCGCCGTTGTTGATGGCCGCGGAGTCTATCACGAAGAACGTTTTGTTACGGAATTTCTGTAAATAGACCGTTCCTTCTGAAACATCTTTGACCGATCCTTCGAGGGATAGTCCCCCGGTTTCTTTGGTATCGCACGCGTAGCCCAGCACCAAAGCAATAACTGCTATTACTAATAAATTCTTTTTCATATGACTATTTTATATTATAATGATGATTTCCAACCGTTGTCTCTTGCCGTAGCAAGTTCTCCATGTATGCCTTTTTCACCTGCATTTCCGATTCCTCCGAATGTATATGTCTCGATACCTATCAGATCGAGCTGTACCTGAGGAATAGGAAACTGAGTGGGGGTTCCCCCTTGAAGAAGGTCGTGCCGACGCATGAAGGTAAAGGGCACGAAAGTCCCTCCCGCGCCGTCAATTTCGATCGCGTATTCGTAATGCAACGCGGCTTGCAACTCTTCTTGAGTAGTACCAATATTGGGCAATTGCCCTTTTACTTTTCGCGAGGCGCTTGAAGCATTCAGCTCTGCCGCGGCAGCAGGATAATCTTTTAGCCAGAACTTCGCCTCCGCGCGTAACAAGCGGAGTTCTTCCGAGAGGAAATAGGGGTTGATCGCTCCCTCCACGTTCAGGGTAGATCGTTGAGGGTGCATCCATCTCGAGCGAATATAGTTGCTAAACAATCCCCGACCTCTCGCTTCCAGTAAAATCCCGAAGTTTGTCGTGTAGGTGAAGTAATCGTAAAACCGTTGATCATCAGTCTCTATAGGAGGTAGGATTACCGTGTTGTCGACCGGGTAGGTGAGGGGAGTAGAATTGTTCTTATCCGCCAAGAAGGGAATTTTGATGTCGACAGGCACGTAGGAAGCTCCTCCATACGGTCTCTCCAGTACATCGATCAGTGCGTTGTAATAGCCGCCCGAAACCGTGGGAATCATGAAGTCGTTCGTGAACCCTTTCGTGGCGTAATCAAGCACTTTGTTCCAGTGCGAATCTCCCAATGCTTCCGCTTCTTCCTTATCTCTTGCCACGGACGACAAGATACGTGCTGCCATGGAGTGGGTCAACTTGGTAAGCTCGTCCCGGGTGATGGTTACCCCGTTCAGAAAGTCGAATTTCACACCCGGCGTTTCCTCCACGAGTGCCAGCACCTTATCGAGATGAGAGATGCCGTTCTCGATAAGTTCTTTGTACGAGTGCGGGAAATCTCGTGTAGCCAGTGATACCTCATCCACGATGATCCCCCTGTCGTAGATTACGCCTAAATAGCCCTGTGCTACCCCTTTCGCGTAGTAGGCACCAATCAAGCAATCAGCTGTACGGTCGTTTCCCGCGTCGTCATAAATGGTGATTCCCTGGTTTTCGATTATATCGATCACCTTGGTGGCATCCAGGTTGGCTTGATAAAAGTTGGAATAAATTTCACGTACCGCCGCGTTTCCCCGGTAAGCGGAGTTGTTGTTCATTCGCAGTCGCGGTTCGTTCGCGAAGTCCCACCACGACTGGCTGCCGTTGGTATTCGTCGACTGGTCTGCCCATAGGCTGAAGTGAGAACCGCCCGCGTTGCTGGTGGTGGTGCGGAACGTGGTTTGTATGCTGCTCGTCGTCAGTACGTAACCGATACTTTTTATTTTCTGTATAGCTTCTTCGTTGGTCAACGTGGAAGGGTCATCAAAATTGATGGATTCGCACGAAATGAGCCACGTTAAGAGGCCTAAGAGGTATGTAATTTTTTTCATTTTCTTTTAAATCAAAAATTAAGTGTTAGTTTCCCCGAAATAATCCGGTATGAAGGATAGTTGAATTCGTCTCGAGCGATTCCATCCACGTTTACGCCTTGAAAATCTGTCCAAATAAAAAGGTTCCGTCCTATGAGCGAGATGTTCGCGTTCTGGATCCATTTTTGAAGGCCGATTTTTTCGGCAGGGATTTTATAAGAGAGCGAAAGCTCCCTAAGAGCCACGTGAGTAGTACTCTCTACCCAGTAGTCGGTTACCTGCGACGCGTTGAATACCTGCGTGGTAAAGTTCAACGGCTTACCTGCCAAAGCGGATTGATCAGAGAATTCGGAGCGGTA
>JAAYTC010000142.1 GCA_012518155.1 Bacteroidales bacterium
AAAAACAAAATTAGGCGATGACAGATATAGTTTGGATTGTTTTGGCCGGCCTGTTGTGGCTCGTGGGTGCCGTTGGGTCGGTGGCACCGATCATTCCCGGCCTCCCTCTTTGTTGGGTCGGTCTGCTTCTGCTCAAGTTTATCCCTTCCACGGGGGATAATATCACGTGGACAACCATTGCTTTGTTGGGAGGGGTGACCGCGATAATCACGATTTTGGATAATATTTTGCCCGTGTGGGGAACCAAAAAGATGGGCGGCAACAAGCGAGTGGTCTGGGGTGCCACGATCGGCCTGCTGATAGGCTTCTTTTTTGCTCCCTGGGGAATCGTTTTGGGTCCTTTCGTTGGTGCGCTGATCGGGGGGCTTGTTTCCGGCACGCGGTTGATGCCGGCCACGAAGCAGGCGACCGGCGCGTTTGTCGGGTATCTATCGGGATTGCTGCTTAAACTGGTTACCGCGGGTGTAATCGCCTTCTTTTTCGTCCGTACCGTTATTGCTTGATCAGGTATTCCGCAATTTGTACTGCATTCAACGCGGCACCCTTCCGGATCTGGTCAGATACCGTCCAGAAAGTTAGCCCGTTTTCGTTCGCGAGATCCTTCCTTATCCTTCCCACGTATACTGGATCTTTACCCGATAGCTCGATGGGCATGGGGTACTTTTTCTGGGCAGGATCGTCGATAAGCTCTACTCCGTTAGCGTTGCGGAAGGCTTCCTGAGCCTCTTCTATCGATATCGGACGTTCAGTTTCAACCCAGATAGCTTCGGAATGGGAACGCATCACCGGCACGCGCACGCAAGTGGCACTTACTTGTATGTTGGAGTGCATGATTTTGCGGGTCTCGTGGTACATTTTCATCTCCTCCTTGGTGTAGCCGTTGTCGGTAAACACGTCTACTTGAGGAATTAGGTTATAAGCGAGCTGGTAAGCGAATTTGTCTACAGTAGGTTCCTCTCCTTGTACCAACTGTTTGTGCTGGTTTTCGAGTTCCTTCATCGCGGCCGCCCCCGCGCCAGACGCGGCTTGATAAGTGGCCACGTGTACCTTCCGTATGTGCGACACATCCTCTATTGCTTTCAAGGCGACTACCAACTGTGAGGTAGTACAATTGGGGTTAGCGATTATGTTGCGGGGACGGTTCAGGGCGTCTTCCGCGTTGATTTCGGGTACGACCAGTGGCACGTCGTCGTCCATCCGAAACGCGCTGGAATTATCTATCATGATCGCCCCATGCTTGGTGATCGTTTCCGCGAATTCGATCGAAGTCGACCCCCCGGCCGAAACAAAAGCAATGCCAATATCTTTGAAATCGTCGTTGTGCTGCAGCTCTTTAACGGTAATTGTTTTACCTCGGAATGTATAAGTGGTTCCCGCGCTTCGCGAAGAGCCAAACAGTACCAATTCATCCATGGGGAAATTCCTATCCTCCAGTACGCTGAGCAACTCTTGCCCTACGGCTCCACTGGTGCCTACAATTGCTATTTTCATATGACAGTTTTCTTAATAATGTATACCAAAAGGGTATACTGGGATATAACAAGCACAAAGATATAAAAAAGTGCATAAACGTGGCAAAGTGAAAGTTGAAATGGGGCAGAAAAACTATTTAATTGCGATCTTGCGGCTAAATTTATCTATTTTTATGATATAATAGCCTCTCGGGACCGAGAGGGAGATCTCTGCTGAACCGGCTCTGACCTTTTGCTGCAAAATTTTGGCTCCCATGATATTGTATACCTCTACCATTCCATCCGTCGGGATATTTTCAATAATAAGTCTATTGCCTGATAATTTGAATTTTATTTCAGGGGATACCTCCTCTCGCGAAAATCGTCCCCAAGTGGATATGCTATCGAGCCGTAGAGAGTCATTCATCCTCGGAATCAATGAAGGGAAAGAGTCTCGCACCACCCGAGAACCTTTTTGTAGTTCCGAAGAATCTTTTCGTATCTCCGTGGAACTTTTTCGTGCCTCCGTGGAGTCTTTTTGTACCTCCATTAAAAAATGATGCCTTTCACTTCTCGAAAATGCAGGGTGTGTCATTCCAAATAAAAAGAGAGGAATGAGCAAAATAGCGAAGGGTGGTATCGAGATTCGTCCGCGTAGCATCGTCTATAATTCAAAAACTTTTCCTTCGATGGCGAGTTCGGTAGCGGGGAAAACCTCTACCGCCTCCTTTAATAATACTCCCAGCTCGTTGTAGCGGGAGGAGTAGTGCCCGATTACCAGTCGTTTCACCTGGGCCAGTTTCGCGATTTCCGCCGCTTGGCTCGCGGTGGAGTGATAAGTCTCCTCGGCCCGTACCTTTTCAGTCTCGGCAAACGTCGCCTCGTGGTAGAGCAAATCCACCCCCTTGATCCGGGGAATTATATCTGTCGTGTAGGCGGTATCGGAACAATAAGCGTAGGTACGCGCGGGATTACCCGGGGTGGTAAGCCGGTCGTTCGCGATTACAATGCCATCCTTTCTTGTAAAGTCAGCCCCAAGTTTGATTGATTGGATCTCCTTTACCGGTATTTGGTGCGCGTCGATCATTTCCCGGATCATGTGACGGGGCGATTCTTTTTCCATGAAAAGGAACCCGTTTGTAGCGATCCGATGTTTCAGTGGGAAAGATTCGATCCGTATCGATCGATTCTCGAAAAGAAGCTCGTGTTGGTCAGGGTTCAACGGATGATGGAGAATCTTGAACTGCATGTGATTGCCCAAGTAGATCAAAAGGGGTTTCAGAAGCAGTTGAATCTCTTTGTGCGCGTAAATATGGAGGTCGTTGGTGCGCCCCAACAAGCTTAGAGTAGAGAGCAGCCCGGGAAGGCCGAAGATATGGTCGCCATGCAGGTGAGAGATAAACAGGCTGTGCAGTTTGCTGATGCGTGCTTTGAATTTCCGCATCTGTAGCTGCGTGCCCTCCCCACAATCGATCATGAAGAGTTTTTCATTCATCTCCACGAGTTGCGAAGGGGGGTTGTGCAGCGTTGTCGGCATCGCTGATCCGCACCCTAATATGGTCACCTGAAACTTGTTCATATCAACGAATTCCTATCAATTTGTGTACTTGTATGCTGAGTGCCCACCGGGGATTCTTTTTCACCAGTTCCACGCAATACGCCACGTTCTCCGTGATTATTTCCTGATCATCAAAGATCGGGCTTAGTAGGTACCGATCGGTTTTAGGAAGCACGTTAATATCGGGGAGCGGGTCTCCTTTTTGGATGGGAAACCGCAACTCGTCCGCCTCCGGTATCAGCTCCTTCACCTTTTCGAAATACTGCTTGGGGCTACAGGTAATATAATCGATTCCGTTGGGTACTTTTCTTGTCCCGTTGGTCTCAATGGCCTGAAGGTACCCCTTTTCTTTGAAATGGGCCACGATGGCATCGGTGAGTTGCAAGGTAGGCTCTCCACCGGTCCAGATGATCCATTTGCAACCATACGTATCGATCTTCGCGAGCACCTCTTCCACGCTCATTTTCACCCCGCGCTCGTAGTCGGTATCACAAAAGTCGCAGCTCAAGTTGCATTTAGCCAGCCGGATGAATATGGAGGCTTGGCCTGCTCTCCCCCCTTCGCCCTGCAGCGAGTAAAATATTTCATTTACATTCAGGTTCATAAATCGCGGATGTTTTAGGGGTTTCACTTACCTCCACGGCGTAAAGTTCGGGCAGCGAAGGCTTGAACGCGTCGTAGAGCATCTTAGCTATGTTTTCCGCGGAGCTATTGAGTGGTGCCATTATATCGTTCAGGTTGCGGTGATCCAGTTTCGAATCGATATACTCCTTCACGATATTCAATTCGTGATAATCCCTCACAAACCCTTGTTGATTGAGCTCTTTCGACTTGAGGTGTACGGTCACCACGTAGTTGTGCCCGTGCAAGCGGGTACAGGGGTGATCGTCCGGCAGGCCAAACAGCGCGTGTGCTGCCGAGAAATAAAATTCTTTACTTATTTTGAACATGATGTATATACTTTTTAATTGGTCTGAATCCACGTACGCAGCGGGTAGTGATCCGAATATTTTACCTTGTCGACCCTCGTTCGGTAGGCTTTCAGATTTTCACTGTGCAAAATATAGTCGATCCTAAACAGGAACAGATCTTCGTGATAGGTGATCCCGGGCCCAAACCCGGTGGACACGTACGCGTCCATTAACCCTTCCTTCATCTGGTGGTAAGTGAAAGAGATGGGCGTATCGTTAAAATCCCCGCAGATAACCGTGCCTCTATTATCGAGAGTTTTGATGTACTCCTTCACTTTTTCTACCTGCCTGGCACGCATCCTGTACGCTCCCCCTAACCGGGTACGTATATTGCTTGCCACATGTTCGAAGCGTACCGAATCGGTATTCTGTAAAAAATCGCTATACAGTTTTTTATCTTCCGGCTTAATTTGATTCGATTCCAGATGGATATTCGCCACTGTATATTTTTCCCCGTCGATGTTTATCGTGTAGACGGCTGCCCCGTTGTACGACGATTCAAACACCACTTCGTGGGTGTTTTCGATGGGGTGTTTAGAGAAACAAGCCAGCCCGAAGGTATGGTATTTTCCCGAAGATTCCAAGCTCGTGATGGAGCGATAGGGGTATTTATTAAGCAGTCGGTTTACATCTCGTTGCGAGAAAATCGATTGTCCGGTTTTACTTACCAAGTATTCCTGGAGGCAGACAATATCGGCATCCGTGGTCGCGATATAATCGAGGATGGGATGTTCCGTGGCAGTGACATCCCGTTCGGCAGGAAACCCTTGCACGTTGTAGGTTAATATTTTAATCGCGTCTTGAGGTGGTTTTGGTGAGTGCACTTGCAACGGGAAAAAGGCGGTTATTGGCTGGTAGCATGCTAAAATTGATACGAGTGAAATAACTGCTAAGCCCCATTTTGAAAAAATGGTCCAAAACACTAAATACGCGATATTTACTAGCAGGATAAAGCCGAATCCCAGTCCGATATAGGAGAAAAGGTTCGTTTTCAAGGGAGAAACGCTCCACGAGAGGAACGAACAAAATAGTAAAATGATAGCCACGACGTTGGTCGCGAAGATTGCCCATTTAACCAAATTCCTAAATCGATTTCTTTTATTTCTTGCTGGCATCGAATAGCTTCCTTTTTTCCTCGGGAGACAAACCACTGTATCCGGACTGTTTTAATTTGTCGAGAATCGCATCTATCTCCTCCTGTTCCGTATGCTTGCGTTGGTTATATTCCCAATCGGTTTCTTTACGAACGTGTTTCACCTTCATTTTCGCGCGTTTTGGGCGTGGTTTAAACAGGCCGACGAACCAGTCGATTAACCGGCTCATCCATGCCGTGATATCTTTTCCTGATTTGTAACGGGTTGCAAAATAGTAACCCAGCAATGCTCCACCTATATGCGCCACGTGTCCTCCCGGGTTCGTGGGACTCCCTAGCGAGAGGAAGTCGAGTATGAAAGCGAAGATCGCGATATACACGATTTTTATCTGTCCCAAGAAGAGGAGGTTTAGCTTCGTGTCGGGACGGTAAAAGGCGGCACCCATCACGATTGCCATCACCGCGGCCGATGCCCCGATCATCCAACCCCTTCCCATCTCCGTGTAATAAGGAATGGTGTTGAAGGCAATCACGTAAAGGAGTGCTCCCGCGAGTCCCCCCAGCACGTATAGGCTCCCGAGCGACCGGCCTGAGAAATATTGGAGAAATATTCTCCCGAACCAATAGAGCCAAAGCATGTTAAAAAGTAAGTGGAGAAATCCCTCATGGACGAACATGTAAGAGAAGAGGGTCCATATTCTCTTTACAAGCAAGGGAATATGGGAAGGCACGCCCAAGAAAGTAATTAAGTCAAAGGCGTAAACATTGAACAAGG
The DNA here is from genome assembly GCA_012518155.1 of Bacteroidales bacterium. Classification (GTDB taxonomy): domain Bacteria; phylum Bacteroidota; class Bacteroidia; order Bacteroidales; family Dysgonomonadaceae; genus Proteiniphilum. The sequence goes on from JAAYTC010000142.1 coordinate 5,849, forward strand.
TGAAGAAAACACCAATAACCTTCAGAACAACGAATACAAATACGTTGATGAAGATGAGCCTTGTCAATACATTGCCTGTTCGATATATCTGTTTTAGACGATCAATAAAATCTGCCATGCTGCTTATCTTTCTTTCGCCAGTATAAAATCATGAATATCCCGAAGAGCATTCCGCCGAGATGAGCAAAATGGGCCACGTTGTCCCCGGTACGATTGGCTACCCCGAATACCAATTCTAACAACCCGTACCCGATCACGAACCACTTGGCTTTAATCGGGAAGGGGAAGGGAATAATGAATAGCTGCGCGTTGGGGAATAGCATGCCAAAGGCCAGGAGAATACCGAAAACAGCCCCCGATGCACCGACTGTTACGCTTCCAATCATCGATAACATTTCCGGAGGGATCACCGCACTGGCTCGTAAATAAATAACCAACAGTTGGATTAGCCCGGCACCAATTCCCGTGACCATGTAGTAGGTAAGAAAACGTTTTGGCCCCCACACGTGCTCCAGCGTTCTGCCAAACATAAACACCGCGAACATGTTAAAAAACACATGTGAAAAAGAGTAGGGATCATGAAGGAACATATACGTTACCAGCTGGTAAATGCGGAAGTTCTCCGAAGCGGGAAAGAATAAGCCGAACTGCTGCGTAAGGTCGATTCCCCCTCTTCTGAGCAATACAAACTGGGCTACCCAGATGATCGCGTTGATGATAATGATATTTTTGGTAACCACGGGCAATACCCCGCCAAAACTATTTCTTCTAGAATTTTGCATACTGTAATCTACTGTTAGGGCGCGAAATTACGTATTATTTCCTAGGTTATGAGGCTTTTCGCCCCACAAAAAGCATTTTTTTCAGAAAATCAAATTCTTTTTACCTTTTTTCTTGATTGTTTTAGATTTATCACTTATATTTGACGCCAAAATAAGGCTGAGCCTTGACTTAATGAATGTTTAATTTTTTTATTTACGTTTTCTTATGAACAAATCAGAACTCATTACCGCTATTGCTGAAAAATCCGGCCTTAGCAAAGTAGACGCCAAAAGTGCTTTGGACGCTACGCTGAAAACAATTTCTGAAGAGGTGAAAGCCGGTGGAAAAGTAGTACTGGTTGGATTCGGTACATTTTCTGTGTCGGAAAGAAGTGCCAGAAAAGGAATCAATCCCAGAACTAAACAACCCATCGACATTCCGGCTAAAAAAACGGCTAAGTTCAAAGCTGGTTCAGAGTTGTCGAATCTCTAAGAACGTAGTTATGGGGTATGTGGGACAAAAAGAGGAGCAAATAAATGAAGTTTGTTCCTTTTTTGTATGGGGGCCCGCGTGGAAATCACACCTGCTTTATCTGATAACCTTATCCGTTTAACCGAGAGTATTTATCGTATTCTTAGTTCATTATTGTTGAAGGTTTTTATAATTTTACATCGCTAATACCTTAT
>JAAYTC010000018.1 GCA_012518155.1 Bacteroidales bacterium
GATATAAAAGGCAAGCGGTGCCTTGTTTCAGGATCGGGTAACGTGGCGCAATACACCTGTGAAAAACTGTTGGAACTGGGAGCCATCCCGGTCTCCCTTTCCGATTCAGACGGGTATATTTACGACCCTGAAGGGATCACCGAAGAGAAGCTTCAATTCGTGATGGAGCTGAAGAACCAGTACCGGGGCCGTATCCGCGAATATGCCGAAGAGTATGGATGCAAATTTGTTCCTGGTGGCCGCCCGTGGGGAGAAGAGGCTGATATCGCTCTTCCTTCTGCCACGCAAAACGAGATTGACCAGCGGGATGCAGAAAATATGGTCAAGAACGGGATCATAGCCGTATCGGAGGGTGCCAACATGCCCTGCACGCCCGAAGCTATTGAAGTGCTTCAGAAAAACAAGGTGCTCTACGCGCCCGGGAAAGCCGCCAATGCCGGTGGAGTTTCGGTATCGGGACTCGAGATGACTCAAAACTCCGAGCGGTTTAGTTGGACTGCCGAGCAGGTGGATAACAAGTTAAAATGGATCATGTCGAATATCCACGAAAATTGCGTGAAATACGGTACCGAGCCGGACGGGTACATTAACTACGAGAAAGGTGCCAATATAGCCGGTTTCATGAAGGTAGCCAAGGCGATGATGGGGCAGGGAATCCTATAGCTCTTGGATGGGATGAACAGATCCCATTCCCGGAAATTTTGTTCAACATAGACGGGGTAAAGTCGTTTAGTGGCTGTTATATTAGAAGAAGAGGCTGGCGATTAAGGTAAACGCCAGTCCGCAAAGCGCGATAATGGTTTCCATTACTGTCCAGCTTTGCAGCGTCTGTTTTTCGTTCATGCCCAAGTATTTGCCGACGAGCCAGAAACCGCTATCATTCACGTGCGATAGCATGGTGGCACCCGACGCGATGGCAATCGTCACCAGCGCGCGTTGAGGGTCATTCAACCCGAACTCGCTGATAATCGGAGCGATGATGCTCGCGGCGGTAATCATCGCCACCGTGGCAGATCCCTGCGTTACCCGCACGACCGCCGAGATAATCCATGCCAGCAGGATGGGTGGCAAGGGAGAATGTGCCATCGATTCGGCCATTACCTGTCCGATACCACTATCCACCAGCACCTGCTTCAGCACGCCACCGGCACCCGTGATCAGGATAATAATTCCCGCTGGGGCCAGTGCTTTCGTGCTCAAATCGAGGATCTCCTGCCTTCCCATTCCTCGCTTTATGCATAAAAAGTAGATAGCCGAAAGCGTCGCGATGATCAGCGCCGAAAAGGGGTGGCCGATAAACTCGAGGATATCCGTGAAAATCGAGGCCCTGAAAAGTCCTTTCGAAACGGCTACCGTGGTAAAGGTATTGAGAAGGATAAGAATCAAAGGTATTGAAATGATGACGATGATTAGGCTAAACGGGGGGAATCCTTTCCCCTCAGCCTCGCTTCGCGGCACTTCGTTATCCATGCCAAAGGGCGTTTCCAAATGAATCTTGGTTGAAATATATCTCCCGAAAACTGGCCCCGCGATGATCGCCGTGGGGATGCCAAGAATAATTCCCAGTAAAATTACCCATCCCAATTGTGCATCAATAATATCGGCCACGGCGACCGGTCCCGGAGTGGGGGGAATGAAGCTATGGGCCACGGCCAACCCCGCCAACAGGGGGATGGCGTAATAAAGCAACGAACGCTTCGTGTCGCGAGATAAGGCGTACACAAGGGGGACGAGGATAATAAACCCCACGTCGAAGAAAACAGGAATAGCTACCACGAACCCCGTGATAACCATCGCCCAGGGTGCCCGTTCTTTCCCGAACTTTTTCACGAGATAGTTTGCCAGCGACTCCGCCCCGCCCGAGCTTTCGAGCATCTGCCCGAAAATAGCTCCCAACCCCACTACCGTGGCTACAAACCCGAGGGTACTGGCCATTCCCTCTTGGATGGAACCCGTGATAGCGTTGAGAGGCATCCCCGAGATGATTCCCACGTAGATAGAAGTTATCAGCAACGCGATGAACGCGCTGATTTTTAGTCGCAGCACCATGATCAGCAGAATGGCTACTGCCGAGATGATGATAAAGGTTAAGTAGAGTGTCGACATACCCCTATCGAGTTATATGAATGTTGATTATCATGGTTTCGCGCTTTAGTACACGGGCCTACTGTATCCCGCGCGATAGGGCCGAGCCAACAATTTTTTCGCCTCCTTATTTCCTTGGATGGTCTTTTCAGCCGCGTCCCACTTCACTTCGCTGTTCGTTTCATAAGCGATCATGGCAAGTTGCACGGTGGCGGTCGAGAGAAATGCATCCTCTATCGTGCAGCTTACCAAGCCCGGGTTCTTAGTCTTCACCGCTTCGATAAATTCAGCCAAGTGCCGCTCCTGCATATCGGGAGTAGGAATATCCATCACCTGCTCCTCTTGGTTGCGGCCTGACGGTCTCCATATAAGTCGTTCGTCCGCGGCGAAGAGGGTTCCTTTATCCCCGTGAAAGAATATGCCGTTATTGAACCGAGGATCCA
>JAAYTC010000143.1 GCA_012518155.1 Bacteroidales bacterium
CTCTTGGCGACTGAACCAAATTCCCACGTCGGGGTGTTTTTCGTGCGTGCCGCCAAACCACGCGGCAACTACTCCTTCGCTTGTTTCGGCGATGGTGGACGCGTGGCAAGAAGGGAACGCAACTTCATCTTGAAGGTAGATAAACTCTGCCGTTACCACGGCTTGTTCTCCTTCGAACGGAACATTCGCGGACGTAACTGTCGCTGCAAAAAATAGGGTAAGGGCGATGATAGTTTTCATAACATTCAAGCAATTATTGTACTCCAATATACGTATTTATTTTCTTTTTGAAAAGAATTTCATGCTGATAAATCCAACGAGAAATATTACAAGCGTTCCGATCACGATGGTGAGGTTCGCGTGAAAAGGACTGCGGAACGCGACCAACGGCCCCTCGTTGAAAGTAAGGGGACTAAGGCTCATCCACGTGATGACCAACACACCGCATATCACTCCCACGATGGCATCAATACGGCGTACTTTTTTGGAGAGGAAAGCCAGCAAGAAGAGCCCTAGCATACCACCACTAAAAACGGAGGCGAGTGCCCACCAAGCGTCTAACACGCTTTCGACACCTACTAGGGAGAGGGCGATTAGAACACCGAAGAACCCTATCACTGCCGAAGAGAGGTAGAGCACCGTCATCGACGCACGTTCGCTCGCGTTTTTATTGATGTACATCCGATAGTAGTCGGTCAGTATAATCGTGGCTGAACTATTGAGGCTTGTGGAAATGGTACTCATTCCTGCCGAGAAAATTGCCGCGATCAGTAATCCCGTGAGGCCTACAGGCAAAACGTTCACGATGAAAAAAGGAAACACCATATCACCTTTTCCAGGTTGATGCAGTTCAGGAGGCAATAGTTCGGGTTGTGCCGTGTAGTAAGCGAAAAGCCCGGTCCCGATGTAAAAAAAGATGACCGATACGGGTACGTAAAGTAACGCGCCGAACAGGGTAGAGTTCTTGGCTTTTTGAACGCTGTCGGTCACCATGTAGCGCTGGATATAATTCTGGTCGATCCCGTAGTTTTGCAGGTTGATAAATAAACCGTAGATCAGTACCACCCAAAATGTCGATTCTGTCACACTCGGTCCAAAATTTCCTAAACTAAATTTATCGTGTGCTTTAGCAATTTCGAAGAGCTGAGAAGACCCCTCGGGCATTGTAAACGTGAGAATTAGCGCACAAGTAATTGCTCCCAGCACGAGTACAGTTCCCTGAATCACGTCGGTCCAAATTGCCGCACGAATACCCCCTAATACAGAGTATATGGTGACGGCCAGCCCTGTTACAACGATAATGGCACGTACGTTGAATCCCAATAGCGCATGGATCGGAAGTGCCAGCAAGAGCAGGATAGCCCCGGTACGCATCAACTGGGTGAGCAAGTAACATAACGAGGCATATACACGGGCCCACCTCCCAAAGCGAGTCTCCAGGTAGTTGTAAGCGGAAATACTGCCTACCTCCCGGTATAGTGGCACGAAAAATTTCGCGGCTAGGATAGCTGCCACGGGAATGGAAAAGCTAAATACTAGCGCGTTCCAGTTGGAGGAGTAAGCACTTCCCGGAAGGGCCAGGAAGCTGATGCTACTGACAAACGTGGCAAAAATCGACATGCCCACTACCCACGAGGGGAAGTTGGCATCTCCCGCGGTAAACTGGGCGGAAGTCTTATTCTTTGAATAAAAACTAGCGCCAAAAAGGACGCTTCCGACGGTTACAACAATAAAAACGATAAGGTCTAACGTTTCTAACTGCATATATTAAATTTTTCATTTCTCGGCCATTTCAAACTTTTTCTCGTGTGCGCTCCACATTTCAAGTATGGTATTTACATGTTTATCGATTGCCTCCTTTTCTTTTCCTTCGAATTTTCGAAGCGGGTGTGCCACGTAGTCGTTACAAATACGCAATGATGCCAGCGCGCTTTTAGTCCCCACCGTGTAGCGTGACCCAAATGTACCTATATTATAGATAGTATTGTAAATCTTCAACACAATTTGCCGCAAGGATTCTATTTTTTCCTCGTCGCCTTCTACCGCGGCGTTATAAAACTCCACGAACAAGCGAGGAAATAAATTAGCTCCCCCGGCAATGGCACCGTGCCCTCCGTGACGTATGTTTTCGGGTATAAACATTTCGGTACCGGTAATTACTGAAAAGTCGGGATGCTCTTTAAATTGGTCGATCAACTGCATCAGGTAAAGCATATCGCCTGAGCTATCTTTATATCCCACCGCACCAAGCTCTCGGGCATGTTTCACCGCGTCGATGGAAAGATGCAACTTGGTGTGCGAGGGAATATTGTACAAAAGAAAGGGCATTGGCAGCTTCGGGACGAGGTCGTCTAAGTAGCGAAGCATCTCGATCTCCGCGAGCGGGTAATAATAGGGAGGTGCCACCACTACCATATCGGCACCCGCCTCCTTACATACATGGGCCATCTCAATTGAGTCGTGAAACGACGTATCGGTGATACCCACCATAACGGGCACCCTTTTATCGATGATCGCGCAAGCGCGATGGATCAGTTTTTCGCGTAATTGATACGGCAAACTACAAGCTTCGCCCGTGGTTCCCAAGAGAAAGAGAGCGTGTACGCCACCTTTCAACAGATGCTGGAGAAGCCCTTCAAGGCCTGCTTCATCCAATTCATTGTCGCTCAACAAGGGCGACACGACCGGCGGAATGATTCCGCGTAAAGGAAATTCGATGTTCATTCTAACTGTTTTTCTAACAAATTCCGCGCTCCGTGCGCCTCTTATATATCTACTACAAAAGAAAAAGAAACTAACCAAAAAAACTTATTGAAAATTGGATTGTTTTAATTGAATTTTGACTTGTAATCGGGGAAATTTTCTTATATTTACGCGATATGGTTAAAATATAACATCATGAAGTTTGTTTACGAGAAAATAGATGTTTCCCACGGTCATTCGTTTATTACCCGTTCGCTGAAAATGGATCCCGATTCCGATAAAATTCATTTTCACAAGAATTTTGAATTGAACTATATCTCTTCCGGTTCGGGGCGGCGGATCGTGGGGAGCCATATTTCCAGTTATACCCCCGGAGATCTCGTGTTGCTGGGTCCCAATATTTCTCATTGTTGGGAGGTAATGGAACCGGGCGATGATGGACACGGGGAGTGCATCGTTACCCACTTTTATGAAAATATTTTCGCCTCCGACTTTTTTAACATTCCTGAATTGAACGAGGTGGTTATGCTGCTGAAGGAGGCAGATAGTGGCATTCGTTTCTTGGGGACAAAGACCCGCAAAGTGGCGGAGTCGCTCAAGAAAATGGTGCATATGAAGGGGTTGGAACGATACATCGAATTGCTGAAAGTGTTTAATATGCTCCTTCGAATTGAAGAACGAGAGTTTTTGGCACTTCCTTCCTCTTTACCGGATAGTTACGATAAAGACCGGGAGCAGATCGACAAAATTTACGAGTACGTGTTCCAAAACATTCAAAATGAAATCAAGTTGAGCGATGCGGCCGAGTTGGTGTACATGGAGCCAAGCTCATTTTGTCGTTATTTTAAAAAGAAGACCAGCCGCACTTTTATCGATTACGTGAAAAACGTGCGTATCGGTATGGCCGCGCGCCTTTTGGCAGAAACAGATAAACAGATTACCCAAATTTGCTACGATTGTGGTTATAACAACCTGGCCAATTTTAATCACTACTTCAAGCAAATCATGAAAAAAACGCCTTCGGAATACCGGAAGGCGTTTAGAGAGTGATTTTTAATCTGTTATTTCCGTATCTCTAACGTGTCCACGGTATCGCCCTCTTTATTGAAGGAGCGATAGGCCAATCTGTTTCCATCGATACGGAGATGTTGGTAAAGCCCTTGACCTTGATTTCTTACCGCCGCGTACGGTTCTTCCGGGATCTCTTCGGTTCGTCCGGGTATTCCAATTGATATCACGTAAACTGTTCCCCTCTCGTCCCCTTCCGCGATTTTATCTCCTTTTATCGGTTTCGAACGCATGTAGTAGTGCATATGCCCGCTAAAGACCATGTCTACTTGGAATTCATCAAACAGGGGAAGCCACTCTTGCTGGATATTTTCATACGGTGCTTTCCCGTTGTAAGGTGGAAAATGAAATACAGCGAATTTCCATGTGGCCGTAGAATTAGCCAGTTGTTGTTCAATCCAGTCGGTTTGCCGGTAAATATCGGTTGTCGCGTCCAGCATCAGGAATAGGCTGTTTTTATAAGTAAAGGAGTATGTTTGCTTGGGCGGCACCCCCTCGGGCCCATTCAAGGGGTAGCTAAACATATCCCTGTACATTTTGGCTCCCAACCCCATTCGATTGTCGTGATTCCCCGGTACGTTCATCAACGGTTTCTGGCGAATAATATCGGAAGAGTGCTCGAAAAGCTGATCCCATTGGTTCCGGTAGAGTCCATCGTCCACCAAATCGCCCGCGATAATATAGAAGGCAGTTTCAGGGTGGGCCCGTTCTGCTTGCCGATGCAATTCGCCAAACTCCGGTTTTTGATGTACATCGCCAAACCAGATGAACGAGAATGAATTGTTCGCTTCATTGGCGGTGATAAATCTGTTTGCTTTCGACCAGTCGGTTTCCGGCTCAATCAAATATTCGTAGTCGGTTCCCGGTTCCAAGTCACGCAACTTCGCGGTGAAACGGTGACAAAACCGGTCGTTCATCAGCTCACGATCCTCCATCAACAACTTTTCCGCTTCAACGCTTTTTTCATCGGCAGGGTTGGCTGTTGAGTTGGCTACTCGATAGATTACCTTTCCCGTTTCTATCGAAGGGTTGGTCCGCCATTGAATATCCATACTGGTCGATGGGTCGGCACTCCAAGTAAGCAGTACCTGATCGGGCGTAGTGGAAGAGGGGTGCGGTGTTTTACGAAATGCACCGATAACGTGGCTCTCTTTTCCTCGGCCACGGATGGTAGTTAGCAGTTGTTGCCCTTTCATCGCTTCCGGCACATCCTGTAGCACCAGCTCGGTCCAGTCGTGATAGGTAAATGCCCCATCCTCTAATCGACTTACATGCTGCTGTTCCGGGTGGATAGGAGTTATCTCGAGGGTGTGATTTGGGTCGAGAGGTGCCACGGATACAAAATAGTGGTACGTGAAATTTTCGAACCCGTTAATTCCCAGTTCTACCGCTCCTTTATCAAATTCTTTTTGCCACACCTCGTACGTGTGTTGCGTGTTCCGCATTTCCCACCCGGTTTTTTTGAAGCCTGTCGGTTCCAGCCAGAAAGGAGTGTTCTCTTGCCGGCTGCTTCGCATCAGCGATACCACGACCGGTTCGTTCACTTCAAACACCCAATGGCGTGAGGCAAGAACTTCCAGTTCCTCTTCCACGAAGAGTGCCATCGCTTGTTCGAGATCGATGCTTTGAAGTTGTTCTTCACTTGCGCTTTCGTAAAGGCGGGTGATGGCATTGTCCATCACCTCCTTTACCGACATTTTCCCCGCGGTGCTTCCTCCTCGCTGCTCCGTTGAAGTGCATGCTATCGCCGTGCACAGGAGTACAAAGAGAGATGCTGCCCCGAGAAAATAGATTTTCTTATTGTTCATTTTACTCGTTCCCATCGTCGATTACTTCCAGGTATCTACCCAACCAGTAGGGGAGTAGCCAAATGTCCCCCGCGCTGCTTTCGGAACGCCCGCCACTACCCCGATCAAGCCCGAATCGGTTCGCGTTATGCCTTCGAATGGGCAATTCATCCGGAGGGAGTACCTCTTCAATTGTTTGTTGCCTGAAATTTTCCGGAATAGGCTTGATATCCTGTCGATGGCTGTTTACCACGTCCCAGTTGATCAAATCCAACGGGTACTCCTGCAAGTACCAGATCGCCTCGTCCAGGTCAAATTGGTCGCTTACCATCGCCGTGAAAATATTCCATAAGCCATCTTTCTCGGGACGTTCGAACTCCCAGTGTTCGATGATGGTTTCCCGGAACATCTCTTTCAACGAGTCGTTGAACGCGTAGCGATAGAGTCCCCAGTAGCCGAGAAAATACATCTCGTCGTCGGAATGGTTCCAAGATCCTGACAACATTTTTGCCCAGTCGCTGGCATCTTCAGGGGCCGGCCCTATTTCACCGATGGGCCTCATCAAATTTTCGAGGTAACCGTGGTTTTCCATTAAATCGAACGCGGTCTCTTTATAAATCTCTTTATTCGTGAAATGGTAAGCTGTTTGCAGCATAGCCACGATATTGGAGCTATTCAGCTTGCGGTCGCCCACCTGTACAGGTAACGCGTTCACGTATTCCGGGTTCCATCGGGCCCAAGTGGTCGGTTGCCCGTCGTAGTCCACCAAGTAGAGATCATTATCCACGATATGTTGCATCATTTCGTCGAGCAGACGGATCGCCTTATCCCGTACCGGGCCCTCGTCCATCAACTCCGCGATTACCCCGAACACGTACGCGTGGCCGATTGCCTCGTCGCTACTCGTGGTCGCTTTCCAGTCCCATTCCGGGTCTTCGGAGTGTTGCCAGCGATCCGGATCAGACAAAATATCGATATATCCGCTTCGTTCGAACGATCGGGAAGGGAAGCCCGGCACCGGGTTAATGGTATAGAGCCGCTCCATGGCATCCAACGATTCGATGCAGTTTTGAAGGGCCTCTTCCGATCCGGTCACCACGTAGCGGTATACCTGGCTGGCGAGGTACATCGAGGTCCATAACCCATCATTATCAGAATCAGACAAATAGCCGGTCGACAGGTCGCCTTTTTCCATGCCACTCAAGGAAGAGTTGAACCCGTTCCGGATATGGCGAAGCCGGACCTGCTCTTCAAAGAAAAGAGCCTTGTCCTGCAGCGTGATCTCTTTGAAACAGATTTGTGCCAGCCCGTTATCGGTCAATATCAAGACCGAATTATCCGGCCCTCTCGCGATGTCGATTACCCGGTTTCCCGGTAACCATCGCTCCCCCTGGTAATAGTTGTATTTACCGTCGTCACGCGCCATGAACGCCCCGTTGGTGGAGCCAAACCACACATGCCCATCGATCTCTTTTACTTTGGTGAGTTCAGGCACCGGCACGCTTGTTACCATCTCTCCCTCTCGATTACCGGTTGAACGATCAATAACCAAGTAACCTTTCGAGGTAGCGATTACTATTTTCGTTCCCGAATCGACGCTATCGAACGACGTGAAATCTGCTCCCTCGAAGAGAGGTTTCAGCTCCTTTTGTTCGGGCGAGAAGGTGAAAAGCGCGTTGGGAGTCAATATTCCGAACTGTTTGGAGTCTGGCAAGTAGGTTATTTCTAACACCCCCTCCGGCGCGCTTCCCCGCCATAATTCTTCGGTTCCGTTTATCAGTTTCAGTTCTTTTTCGTCCCCGATCAGGAAGCTGAAATCATCCCCCGCGGCAAATAATTTTGCTTGCGGCATCCCGTGAATCGTGAACAGGCGACCTGCCCACGCGTTGCTTAGTGCCGCCTCGCTGTCGAGATACACCAGTTGCTGCTGATATTCGATAAGGTCCGCGAAACTTTTATCCGCGAAAGGTCGATGTGTGCCATCTGTCACGAGCGTTCCCGGGTAGAGGAATGACCCCGCGCGGGGGTGCAACAATCCATCCGAGCCCAATACCTGGATCTTTCCGTTGCGGTCCGATGCTACTTTATGTAGCGTTATCCCGGGTTGTTCGAAATAGTATTTGATACTGTAGTCCTGAATGAAAGGAGTGTCGCTATGGGCCTGTGTTGTCTCTTGAGCCGAGGCATTGCATGAACTCAGGACCATTAAAAGAAAGAAAAAAAATAGAGGAACCGTAAATTTTATTTTTGTCATGTTATATAAATTCAGAATAGGGAATCCACGCCCTACGGCGCGGATATCCCCATTGCATTAGTAACCACTTAATATTAATAAGGCAAGTTCGTTCCTTGGAGCAGCCAAAACTTCGACCAAGAGCTATCGTTACCATCCTGTTCGGTAAAAGCTGTTTGTTGGTAACCGCTGATTGCTTGGCTGTAATTATCAAAGTTGCGGGCAATCTCGTTTCCACCATACTGGTAACGCAGTGGCATGGCGGTTCTCAGCCCCATGGTCCCCACGCTTAGGTCGGGATAGCCGGTTCTTCGCCAATCGCACCACGACTCGTGGGCAACTGTCCAATTAGCAATCCATTTTTGTGTGATGAGTTGCTCCAGCGAGCCATCGTATGCAACTCCATCGTTCGCGATATAATTGCTATATTGATTGCCTATTCCCCAGGTGTTAAACGAAGCTTCGACTCCCTTCTCGTACCACTCTTGTTGCGATCCAACGGACCACCCTTTTTGGGCGGCTTCGGCGAGGATGAAGCAGACCTCCGCGTAAGAAATCAGCCTCGCTTTCAACATAGGGCCCCGGGCTTACCTGTAAATATCCGAAAGTGCCGAGCTGTGAACGTTTGGCCCTCCCTGAATGGGTACCGGATTGAGATTGAAGTTAGAGGCATCACCGCGGGTGTACGCTATAGGAATACCCACGTACTCCATCGTGTCGATCAATACTTTATCATTTTCGATATCCTCGATCCAGTTCTCCCTGTCGTACACCACCATGTTGTTGGCTGCCATATGATCCGGGTGCAGGTAGCGTATTCCACCCACGAGCGCATCACTCCCGTACGCTTCGGATACTTTTATCGGGATTCTCGCCTTGTTGAACCAGACGCCAAGCCTGGGGTCGTCGAACTCCACCAACACGTCTCGGAAGCCGGCACAAAGCTGTACCCTGTCGAATTCGCTTTCACTGGGATCGAAGGTGGTATTGGCCGGCCAAGAATCGCTATTGGAAGAGCCGATAAAATCCATGGCGGCATCATCCGCGCCCGAAGTGAAAATCGGGTATAGGCTCGGGTTCGAGATAATCTCTTCAATTCCCGCTTTTGCGAAATCGGGAAGTTTTAGAGAAACCCTCATGTAGTAGCGTAACATAAGCGAATTAGCAAACTTTCTCCATTTCGCGGGATCGCCCCCGTACAACACATCGGCACTGGCATTAATACCTTGATAATCGAGGGCCGGTTTCGACAGCAGTTGGTTGGCTTGTTTCAATTCCTCGATGATTCCCCGGTAGATCGTTTCTTGCGAATCGAACGTGGGGAAATAATCCTCCTGTCGCCCCTCCGTCGCGTTCAGCGCGGTGGTATAGGGCGCGTCGCCCCACGAGTCCGCGATATATCCGAAATTGAACGCTTTGATAATCAGGGCGAGTCCCTGTTGAAACTCCATTCCCTCTTCTTCCGATCGTTCGTATAAATGCTTGGCGTTCCTCAAGTTTGAGTACCAGCTATCCCAGTTTCGCTGTCCCCTCCAGTCGTAGTTATTGAGACCTCCACCCCAACCACTCTTCTGCACGTACTGCATCACTCCCGCGGCATCACCGTTATAACTCATCTCCACGTAGGGAGTGGCTGTTGATACGATTATGGTAGGAACCAGTAAGTTCGGGTTTACAATGGCTGGGTCTACCCCGTTGGGATTCACGTTGAGCTCTGTAAGCCTAGCATCACACGCGGTGAACATGATCGCCGCGGCTATCATGGCTATTATAGTATAAAATGATTTCATATGTTTCATTTAATTAAAAATTCACATTCAATTTGATTCCGATAGGCACGGCCCACGGAGTGATATTATATCTTTCAATCCCCTGCATAAAAGAGGAACCCGAGGGTTGGAAAGCAGTTTCGGGGTCGACGTTTATTCCTGCTTTTGTCCAGAGCATGATGTTTCGGCTGTAAAGCGAGACAGAGAGGTTGTTGATTCCCAGCATGCTTACGCTCCCCGTGGGGAACTGGTAAGTGAGTGATATCTCCCTCAGTTTTATAAAGTCCGCGTCGAACATCGCCGTCTGTGCATAATCCCATCCGAATGAACTTTGCCATCTGTTGATCGGCGTACCTTCGTCGCCCAAATGCTCATTCACCATTACAAAATTTCCATTGTCGTCGTAATATCCTTCCACACCCGGCACGAATTGACCGTCGTTAAGTGTGATTCCATCCTCCGTGTGTTGGAAACCACCCGTTTCAGAGGTGGGTCCTCCCACCACCGGCCAGAACATTCCATCGGGCTTAAGGTATTTGTCCTCGTTATCTCTCAGGAACTGGGCAATCTCCGGCCCGCTCATATGGTTCAATTTCAGTGACCGGTCGATCCATCGTTGCGTGAGGTAGTCCGATTCCATGTACCGCAAGGTCTGTGAGATAAATTGCCCGCCGTACCGCCAGTCGAAGCTCGCGCTTAGGTTCCAATTCTTGTAAGAGAGCGACGTTTGCATCCCCAGTTGAAAATCGGGATTGAAATTACCGATTACTGCCGTGTTATCACCCGGTTCCATATAGTTTTGCCAATCGTCGCGAATAAGTTTCCCGGAAGGGTCCTTTAACGGCCATCCGTGGTATTCCGACGAGGGGTCGTTTACCCGCGTAATCACCCTGGAGACGAGTTGACCGATCTCTTCACCCACTCGGGTGACCGCACCCCCGTTCGCCTCTGTCCATAGTACATGGTAGTCGAATCCTTCGGCCAATTCGAGAATAGTGGTTCTGTTTCTCGTGAACACGAAGTTCATATCCCA
>JAAYTC010000144.1 GCA_012518155.1 Bacteroidales bacterium
CACCAACGGGATTCGAAAGTGAGGTTCTTCGAGGTGGAAGCATCGGTAGATAGCGTTTACCAGTTACCCGAGCCGGGGTTCACGGCCAACAGCCGGGTGATTAACACCTTCGTGAGCGATACGATCGTGATTCCCCAGGTGGCTATCCACGATGTGGATTCCATGAAAGTGGTTTACGTGAAAAACCACCGGCGATACGAGATGCGGGAGGTCGCCTTAGGAGCTTCGTCGATGAAGGAAGCGATCATTGCACGGGGACTGCAAGCGGGGGAGGTGGTTTCGCTCACCGTCCCGCCCGCGTCGTCTATCAAGGGACGGAAACTACTTGAAGATCCGATGCAGCATGAAGAGTCGAAGCAGCAAGAAGAGTCGAAGCAGCTTGAAAAACCAGAACTCCTTGAAGAGCCGAAGATCCCCGATGAAACCCTTTAAATATGTTCCGAAAACATGTTCCGAAATTATAGAAAGATTTAAAAACCAAAACGATGGGAAACAACTATACACTCCTCTCTTTTTTACTCGCGGTGTTGCTCTTCGGGGCATGTGGACAGAAAGAGACGCGGCAAGTACCGTTAGGAAAAGCCACCAAGGGCACCCTCTACCTTGACCTGTACGAGGAGGGCGAGATCGAGGCCGTGCAGTCGATCAACATCGTGGCACCCCTCATCTCGTGGAGGTACGGTAACCTGAAGATCACCGAGTTGGTGAAAGACGGGGAAGAGGTGAACGCGGGGGACACGCTCATCGTGTTCGACCCTTCCGAAGTACTCAAAGGGATTGTCGAAGCGGAGTCGAGCCTCGAAATCGCGAAGGCGGAATACGACCGGATGATCGCTCAACATGAATCGGATATCGAAGAGCTAAGGGCGGGCTATGAAGTGGCACGAATCTCGCACGAGATCTCGAAGATACGCTTCGAGTCGGCCACCCACGAGTCGGAGATCCGAAAGAAGGAGATACAGCTGAACTTGGATAAAGCCGAGATCGCGCTCGAACGTGCCAAGGAGCAGATCGATAACAGGGTGAAAATCCAGGAAGAGGAAGTTAAACAGAAGAACCTCTCTATCCAGCAGTTTCAATCGCGCCTAGACGAAGCGCACGAAACGCTGCAAAAATTATCGGTGGTGACTCCCTCCTCCGGGATAGCCATCTTGTCACGCAATTGGAGCAGCGGCAACAAGTTCCAGATTGGCGACCAGTGTTGGGGGGGATTCCCGTTGATACAGCTGCCCGATTTATCTTCGTTGAAAGCCACGGTACGGATCAACGAGGTGGATGTCGCGAAAATCAACAAAGGGTTGAACGTGGAGGTGAAACCGGATGCCTTCTCCGACAGCATATTCTCGGGAACGGTCAACTCGATCGCAAACCTGGCGGTAAATAAAGACGGATCGTCCCGAATCAAAGTATTTCCCGTGGAGATTTTACTGAATGAATCGGATAAAAACTTGCTCCCCGGCCTCACCGTAAGCTGTCGTATCATCATCGACCAAATTCCCGATGTTCTCTATATCCCCTTGGACGCGTTGAGGGTTGAAGGAGACGTGCACTATGTGTACAAGAAAAGCGGTACCGGCTTTGATAAGGTAGAAATCGAGACCGGGCAGAACAATACGGACTATATAGTGGTGGTGGACGGGCTAAAGGAGGGGGATGAGATCGCGCTGATAGATCCCTTTGAGGTTGAAGCCGAAGGGGAAGGAGCACGCGACAATATAACGGCAAATAGGTAGGTGAAGATGAAAACAATATACACGCTTTTGAGTGCTTGCCTGCTGCTCCTTTTATTCTCTTGTAAAGGGGGAGCAGAGGGGGATGCGGACACGCGAGGTGTCTCGGACGGGCGGACGGTTATAGAGACGGGTGAGCTCGCGGCTATCAACTCCATCTCCTTTGTGATACCCAGGTACGGCCGTCATTGGTATCAGATGAAAATCATCGGTTTGCTGGATCAC
>JAAYTC010000145.1 GCA_012518155.1 Bacteroidales bacterium
ATTTCGAAGCATCCCTCTATTTCAAAGCACCCCTGTTTTGTTTCCTATTTATATTTTTCCCACAATTCCGAATGAATAATATCGCGTGCGTGATCCATTAACTTTTCCATCTCTGTTTGCGTGAGATTCTTGGTCGCTATTGGCGGATGGATCACCAGTTCCATTTTTTGGCCGGGTTTAAGTTTGAGTGTATTTCTTTTCAACACGTCGAACGGGCCGTTTATCGTTAATGGCACGATGGGCAGCTCCATATCTTTCGCGAGGTAAAAGGCTCCGCGTTTAAAACGTCCCATTTTGCCGGTTCTCGTGCGTGCCCCCTCGGGAAAAATCACCATCGATACCCCTTTAGAAATTTTCTTTTTGGCATTTTCGATGGTGGTTGCTCGCGATGTAACGCTCGAATTGTCCACGAATACATGTCCCGCCTTTTCAGACGCGTACCCCACGAACGGTATCTTACGGAGGCTCTGTTTCTGCATCCACACGACTGTTTGTTTTAAAAAGCCATACACCAAGAATATATCAAAGGCCCCCTGATGGTTGGCCACGAAAACGTAAGATTGTTTCGGATCGAGGTGTTCGTGGCCCCTTGTTTTTATTCGACAGAGTGCTAACCAGCAGGTCAACCGCGACCACCATTTGGGCGGATGGTACCCCCAGAATTTACTCCCGAAAATAGGAGCCATTAACATAACCACAAATGCCGTGATCAGGGTTAGCACCAAGAACAACGGCACGAAAACAATCCATTGGTATAGAAAAGAGAGCGTTTTATTCACAACACGATTATGCTTAGGAAAGAGTATTTTTCGTTCTAAAAGCAATTGTACACTGTAAAGAACGATTTTACAAAAATAAATATTTTTTATGTGGTCTCCTCGTAAATCGCGTTCTTTTTCTCTTTAAGCGTTCTTTTTTCGGCATTATATGGAATTTTATCGCGAATAATTTCCTTGTTTGTTGAATTTTGTGTTTATTTGCGATACGAAATCAAAAACATATAATATTATTACACACACATGAAAGATTTTGCAAAATACATTGGCGTAGTAGTGATGCTCGTGGGCGTAGCCATCCTAGTGGTTCCTTTTTTGCTGGGTACGACCAACAACACCAATTTAATCATTGGATTGGTTCTGGTTATAGAGGGCTTGCTAGGGCACATTTACGTGAACAACATGAAAAAAGGCAGTCTCATCACCAATATCTTGTGGGCTATCGTATTGTTGATTGTTCCTTTTGCCATTTTCTTCTTTGCCAAAAAAGCGGCCTACACTGAAGCAGAGTTCGCGGCGTACAATTGAAAAGGCACAACCCAAACAAGCGTTGTATATTATCACGTGAATAATAACCCCGGGCAACTTCGTGCCCGGGGTTATTATTTTTGCTTCAAGAACTACAATCACACTCGGGCACACTTGGCCCATCCATCCCTCCCTATTCTTTCTTTCTCACGTATAGCTGGAAGTTCTCGTACCGAATCACCACCACCTCGTCGCCTTTATCAACAAATCCTTTAAGCGAATTTGCATCGTAAAACTCTCCCTCCATGTAAACTTTTCCGGAAGGCCTAAGGTCAGTAGACGCTACGCCCGTCATTCCCACCAGCGTCAACGGTTCCATCGATACCGACACAAAGCCCTCTTGATCGGTATTCAGTGCCACGTGTCGCAAAAAGCCTCTTTTCCCGATTCTACTCGAAAGGTAAATAATAAGTACCAATCCCATGCCCATGCCACCCAGCACGGTCATCACAGCCTTAAAAGCCTCTCTCATGGGAACTCCTTCGAAATTAAACCGCACGTTGCCAATCATCGCGAGCACCAAAGCGGCTAACACACATATGATTCCCAAAATACCGGGTATCCCGAAACCGGGCACAACGAATATTTCGAAAACAATAAAAATAAGCCCTAGCACGAAAAGCAACACCTCCCAGTTCTGAGCATAGCCCGTGAGGTAGAGCGGTGTAAAGTAAAGAAGCGCGGCGGTGATAGCCACGGCAGTGGGGAATCCCACGCCGGGCGATTGTAGTTCGAAGTATATACCTCCAATAATAAACATGATGAGGAATGCTTGCAGCACGCTGCTCATCAAAAAACCCTTGATTTTATCATAAAAAGAGGGATTGTATGTTTCCAAGCGGTAGTCACTATAACCTAAGTAGGTCACGATCACCTCGTGCACGCTCTCGGCAATGCCGTCGCAATACTCCAGTTCCATGGCCTCGGTGGCAGTCAACGTGAGTATCTGGGTAGAGTCAGCGTACCCGGGTATCACCACCCGCTCATCGACCATTGCCTCCGCCACCATGGGATCGCGTTTCCATTGTTCTACGGTATCGCCATTTACCACGATCTTCTCCTTGCCATGGCTTTCGGCAGTGGCACGCATGGTAGCACGCATGTAGGATTGATATTTATCCGGAGCCATTTCCCCCGTGCCACCCTCCACCACCGTGGCCGCTCCTATTGAAGCACTGCCCCGCATGAATATACTGTCGCACGCGATCGAGACTAAAGCACCTGCCGAAGCCGCGTTATTATCAACAAAGACATACACGGGAATAGGCGCGTTCAGTATAGCTGTTCGCATGGAGTCTGCCTCCAGTACACCTCCGCCATACGTGTTCATGTGCAACAAAACGGCATCGGCTTCTTTCACCAATGCATCATGCAGTCCGTTTTGCAGGAACACCCACGTGTTGCTACCAATATTTTCTTTGATATTGATTTGATAAATCAATGGACGGGCGTCCTCCTGGGCACGTAGCTCAGAACCGGCCAGCAGCATCAAAAGGAAAGATACAATATAGAATTTTTTCATTTTTAACACGATTATCTCAACAAAGGTAATAGATTTTGAATTTACTGGTGCATTTTCATCAAAAATGTGTATATTTGTAATTCAATTTATCAATATGAGCACAATTTTACTTACCATAGGGTCCAATACATTCGCCAAAACGAACATTGATAAAGCAAAGCGAATGCTTACTTTTGTTTTTCCCGAAATTATTTTCAGCGAACCTATTCTCACGGAACCGGAAGATGAAAAATATTCCTTCCTTTTTCGGAACATCCTCGCTGCCGTCAACACCGAGATGCGACCCGAAGAGGTGATCGACAAGATCAAGCAGACCGAAAGAGCGGTAGGCCGTACACCCCGTGATAAATATTTAGGAAAAGTTGTTATCGATATCGACCTCGTGAAGTATGGCGACAAAATCCTACGTCCCGATGATTTTGAAAGGGAATATGTACAACGCCTTCTTGCTACCATGGAGATGCCTGAGCCATCCGTTGAAGCAGAAGAAGGAACCGCCGAGGTAGAGGCCGACTTGCCCTCGGAAGGAACAGCTGAAGTAGAAGAAGGAACTGGCTTGTTCTCCGAAGAAAAAGAAACCCCCGATGAGTCCACCGGGGTAGAAACAACAAATGCCACGGAAGTGTCGGATGATACGGAAGTGTCGGATGATGAATAGACCCCATATGCCGCACTAGTTCAGCCTTTCGATCGATTTTACCCCTTTTACTGCCTTTAGCTTTTTCACAAGCTGCTCCAACATCGAAGTATCTGCCAGCATAACGGTGATATTTCCTTGGAACAGCCCGTCGTTGGAGTCGATCGAAATTGAACGCATCTGCACCCCCTCTTCTTTTGAAATGATCGACATCAAATTTGCCACGATGTTAAGCTGATCATTTCCTATTACTCGCAACACGATACTATAACTGGAAGAACCGGTGGAGCCGGACCAGCGAGCCTTTAGAACGCGATAACCGAACCTTGAGAACAGGTCGTGCGCGTTGGGGCACGACACACGATGTATTTTGATTCCTTGCGAAGAGACAAAACCGAAGATCTCATCCCCGAAAATAGGATTACAACATTTCGCGAGTTTATAATCGATTCCTGTCAGATTTTGGTCGATAATTAACTCGTCGGCACTCTTAACTTCCTGTTCAGGCGACTTTAACGTGAAATGCTCGGCACTTATCGTGGCATGAACATCCCTACTCTCTG
>JAAYTC010000146.1 GCA_012518155.1 Bacteroidales bacterium
ACGACAAACGGCTCGTTTTCCGTCAAGAGAAGGGTGTTTCGCCCATCGACATGGAGCTGTCGGACTTCTTCGGGAAGGCTCCTGCCACCGTGATGGAGGATACAACCATCGAAGAGGCATACACCGCACCAGAGTACGACCTCTCCCTCTTGGAGACTTACTTGAAGGATGTGCTTAAACTGGAATCGGTTGCCTGTAAGGATTGGCTCACCAACAAGGTAGACCGTTCCGTGACCGGTAAGATCGCCCGCCAACAGACGCAGGGAGAAATTCAACTTCCCCTGAGCGACTGCGGTGCCATCGCGCTCGACTACAAGGGGTATGCCGGCATGGCTACCTCGCTGGGTCACGCCCCGCAAGTGGCAATGATAGACCCTGCTGCCGGATCGGTGATGGCGATCGCGGAAGCATTAACCAATATCGTGTTCGCTCCCCTGGAGAGAGGACTCGAAAACGTGTCGCTCAGCGCTAACTGGATGTGGCCCTGCCGCAACCCAGGCGAAGACGCGCGCCTCTACAAGGCGGTAGAAGCTTGCTCCGACTTCGCGTCGGCACTGGGCATCAACATCCCCACGGGGAAAGATTCACTCTCGATGACACAGCAATATGGCGACGAGAAGGTGCTTTCACCGGGCACGGTAATTATTTCCGCGGCTGCCGAAGTGAAAAACGTCCGCCGTATCGTGACACCGGTATTGGCGTACATCAAGGGGACTTATCTCTATTACATCGACTTTTCGTACGATACTTTTAAATTAGGGGGATCGGTATTCGCCCAAACACTGAGCAAAATTGGCGATGAGGCACCCACGGTGACCGATGCCGAATACTTCAAGAACGCGTTCGCGGCCGTTCAGGAACTGGTAAACAGGGGGCTCATCCTGGCTGGGCATGATATCTCGGCCGGAGGGCTCGTGACTACCATGCTTGAGATGTGTTTTGCCAACCCGCGAGGGGGACTGGAATCACACCTCGACAAGATTCGTCATGCCGACCTGATCAAGATCCTCTTCTCCGAGAACCCGGGGGTGGTCATCCAAGTGAAACATCACCGCCTCGTTGAAAAAATCCTCGAAGATTATGGCGTGGGATTTGCCATCGTGGCAAGGCCTATCGAGGAGCGCAAGTTGGTCATCGCTAAAGACGAGTTCCGTCAGGAGTTCGATATTGACGCGTTGCGAGACACCTGGTACAGTACCTCCTACCTGCTCGACCGCCAACAAAGTGGCGAAGAGCATGCCCGGAAACGGTTCGACAACTACAAGCAACAGCCCCTTCAATTCCAGCCGTCTCCCGACTTCACCGGAAAAATGGAAGAGATGGAGTTGCGTCCCAACCGCAAAGAGAAATCGGGACTTACCGCGGCGATCATTCGCGAGAAAGGAACCAATGGCGAGAGAGAGATGGCTTACGCGCTGCACTTGGCAGGGTTCGATGTGAAAGACGTGCATATGACCGATCTCACTTCAGGGCGTGAAACGCTCGAAGACGTGCAGTTCGCTGTCTTCTGTGGTGGCTTCTCCAATTCCGACGTGTTAGGTTCAGCCAAAGGATGGGCCGGCGGGTTTAAATACAACGAGAAAGC
>JAAYTC010000147.1 GCA_012518155.1 Bacteroidales bacterium
CCCGCTCGGGACTTTAACCCTATAGATAATGAACATGCATAGCAAACAAAAAAGTGAGCCTTTCGAGCTCACTTTTTAACATCCCTTGTTATCGGGCATTCCATCACGCGATAGAAATTATTGCACTATCGACAAAAACTCTTGATTTGTACGATACTTCGCGAACTCCAGGTCGTTCAGGGCCTGGGTAGCGATGCTTCTATCACGGCCAATCGCGGTACGCAGGTTCGCGGCCACGTCGTTGAAGTTATTCGTGCGAGAAGCAATTACAGCAAGCAAGTAAGCGGTGGTAGCATCGGGATTTTCCACCGTCTCGAGTGTCTGTTTTGCCTTATTGTAATCTCTTACCAGCAACTGAGCGAGTCCGGCATTATTGCTTTTGACGTTCCCGAAAGCTCCCACGGCTTGGTTATAATTTCCTTGTAACAGGCTGAGAAGTCCCATCGCACTATCGAGCCCGTCTGCTCCTGCCGATCGTCCAAGCAGTTCGTTCGCGGCGGTAAGGTCGTTATCCATGATTGCTAAAAGTGCCTTGTTCATGTTTACTTCCGGCGCGGAAGGATTCACTTGCGCGGCACGATCGAACGATTGGGCTGCTTTCGCGTAATCACCTTGTTTGAAGAACATGGTACCAATATTGTTCCATCCCCTGTAGTCGTTCGAAAAATTAGCCGTCACGTATTGGTATACGCGTTCTTTTACATTTTCGTCGTTGGTTAGCGTGGAGGCGTAGAGCAGTTCTTCTACTGAAAGTTCCTTGGGATTGTTATTCCAAGCAGCCATGATCTCTTCGTCTGATTTACCAATGATTTCGATGTTCGCGATGATGCGTGAACGACGAAGTTGCGGAAGAATCGTTTCGGCCAGCTCTTCAAACACATAGGAAATATTCTTAATTTCCCGCTCGCGGGTTTCGGAGTCAGGGTACATCTCAAGAACACGCAGGATAAGCTCTTTGTCTTGCAGGGTAGAAGCTGCTACAAGTTGGCTGAATCCTTCCCAATCTTGCGCCGTGTAATGCGCGAAGACTTCCGTGTCGATGTTCCGGCGGTTTAATTCGCTTTCCAGGTAGTTGGAAGTATTGCGCTCTCGATGTGCGGCCAGTCTCTCGTTGAGCGATAAACCACCGTCGGGAGAAGCATATGCCGACACCTCCACGTTTACGTTTTGCCGAGGATCATTAAATGCTTCCTCTACACGACGTTTCCAGTCGCTCATGTCTCTTTTGTTCAGTTCGCTCTGACGAAGATTCGCTTGTTCGATAACGAACATGATGCTAGCCTCTTGAGCATCTTGAATAATACGTTGAAATCCGTCCGGTGCAACGGAAGGGCTAGTCGTGGCTACATCGGCCAGAGCAGAAGTGGCAATTACGCCATCGGCAATCTTCAGGTCGGGTAGGTTGGATCGCTTATTTTTTATCCGGCCATCAAAACGCAGGTACAACTCCGATGATAACATCTCGGGCAGATAGTCGAACGAGGAGTTCATGGTAATATTTGCTCCTCTGTTTTGGGGTACCGTTATCCGGTTACCGGATATGTTTTCGCCTTGGTAGCTATAAGGCGTGCCCACGACTTCCTGGTTCTCCCCATACTTTAGCACGGGAGTGATGGTAACAATAGCATTCCGATGAAACCATTTTTCGGGGAAAGTACCGTTAATGGTCACGGGAACCTGGTTACCCACGGTTTCAATTGGGGAAGGCGTTACGTTAAAGTTGTTCTGCGTAAGCGGCTTCAACTTACTGCTGCAGGAGGTGGCAAAAATAGCAACCCCAATTACAAGCAGCAGGGGTAAAATACGAAATTTTCTGTTCATGTTGTGATAATTATAAATTTAGTTCAAATATATCGCGCATTAAAAGGGTAGTACCTATCGATTTAGTCCAGAACACAAATTTACCTTTTTTCGTTTAATAAAAAAAGTGCTTTCGGCTATATTTTACAATTTATTAAACCCAAGATCACGCAGAACCGGAATAATGGCTGGATGAGGTGCAAGAATACTATACGCCGGATATTCTCTTCGCAAGGGATAATGGGAACGAAACCAATAAAAATTACCCGGTGATTTTTTTAACGCCTCTGTTTCCGGCATAGGATCGTAGGTGTGCCATACCGCGTGGCAAAGTTGATTTTCCGGTGCTACCTCTTTCAGGTTAATAAGGGGCTCTTGGGGCAACGGAATAGTTTGGTAGCGAGGAGTCTCTTTCAGATCAAAGAATTCCTTCAGGTTCTCCAGGCTCATTTTTGTTCCATTCCATTTTCCATCCGCGCTATATCCCGCGATATGAGGGGTAGCGATATCAGCCAATGCCAACAATTCTTTATCGATATCCGGTTCATTTTCCCAGCAGTCAATAACTGCTCCTGCTATTTTTTGATCCTGTAAAGCCTTCACGAGTGGTTGATTAGCGGTGATTTCCCCGCGAGCTGCATTGATGATAAAGGGCTTCTGCCCCAGCGAGTTCAAAAAACCATCATCCACCAGATGAAACGTTTTATGCTTTCCCGTGCGCGTGAGTGGCGTGTGAAAAGTAATGATATCGGCATCGCGTTTAATCGATTCAATATCGGTAAAAAGAGCCGGCCCTTCTCTCTCTTCTCGGGGCGGGTCATTGAGCAGCACTTTCATTCCCAATTTTTCACAAGCAAGGGCCACCTTGTTTCCCACGTTGCCCACGCCCACTACGCCGATAGTTTTCTCCGCTAACTCAAAGCGGTACTTCGCTGCCAGATGCAACAGTGAAGCGGTAACGTACTGCTCAACAGAATTGGCATTGCAGCCGGGGGCAGTGCGCCAGGCTATATCGTGCGAATCACAGTAGTCGGTATCGATATGGTCGTACCCAATCGTGGCCGAACAGATTAGTTTCACACGGCTCCCCGAAAGGATGGATTCATCGAAACGAGTGACAGTACGCACGATAAGCGCGTCTTTATCGCGAATATTTGCTCGCGAAAACTGGTTCCCCGGAAGGTATTCCACGTCGCCAAATGTTTCGGCCACTCCCTGCAAATAGGGAATATGCGCGTCTGCTAATATTTTCACCATATATTGACTAGTAGTTTATTGGATTTTAATTACTCCGGTTGGTGCATTGCAGCTGTTGATGCATCGATTTCGCGGCTTTCCTACCATCGCCCATCGCGAGAATCACTGTAGCGCCGCCCCGCACGATATCACCGCCGGCAAACACCCTGTCGTCGGCAGTCTGCATGGTTTCGCTATTGACAACGATCGTTCCCCATGAGGTAACTTCCAGGTCTGTAAACGCCTGTGGTATCAGAGGGTTGGGAGAAACCCCCACGCTCACGATCACCTCGTCGGCCTCCATCCAAACGGTCTCTCCCTTGATGGGTACGGGCCGTCGCCGCCCTGTTTGATCGGCCTCGCCCAAGCACATTCGTTGAAGTTCCATACGTTGTACCCGTCCTTGACCGTCTCCTTCGTATCGTAACGGGTTGTGAAGCGTATAAAACTCGATCCCTTCCTCTTTCGCGTGCTTGATCTCTTCCACGCGAGCCGGCATTTCATCTTCGGTGCGGCGGTAGATTATTGCAGCCTGTTCCGCGCCCAGCCGCTTGGCAGTTCGAACGGCATCCATGGCGGTATTCCCACCACCGATAACTGCCACCTTTTTTCCTTTGTAGAGGGGGGTATCGCTGTCGGGATCGGCTGCCTGCATCAGGTTCACCCGGGTAAGATATTCATTGCACGACAGGACGCCCACGAGGTTTTCCCCGGGGATATTCATGAAGTTGGGTAATCCCGCGCCACTTCCCACGAAAATGCCTTGAAATCCGTCCTCTATGAGGTCTTCCCTCGAAAGGGTTTTTCCAACGATGCAATTGGTAATGAACTTTACCCCCATTTCGCGTAAACCATCGATTTCGATATCTACGATTTCACTTGGAAGCCGGAACTCGGGAATGCCGTATCGAAGCACGCCACCCAATTCATGAAGAGCTTCAAAAACGGTAACGTCGTATCCCAGTTTAACCATATCGCCCGCGAACGCTAACCCCGCGGGCCCGGATCCCACCACGGCAACCTTGATGAGATTGGCCGGAGCGGTTTCGGGTATCGAGATGGTTCCGCTTTCTCTCTCGTAATCAGCAGCAAACCGTTCGAGGTGACCAATCGCCACGGGCTCTTTTTTAAGCTTCAGCGTGTAAAAACATTGACTTTCGCATTGTCTTTCCTGTGGACATACCCGGCCGCACACGGCGGGGAGCGCGTTGGTGTTTTTAATTGTTTTCGCGGCTTTTAAAAACTCGCCCCGTTCAATGTTTTTTATGAACTTAGGTATATTGATCTCAACGGGGCACCCCGTGATGCAGGTAGGATCCACGCAGTCTAAGCAACGGCTCGCCTCCTTAGTTGCTAACGCGGCCGTCAATCCCAGGTTTACCTCGTTATAGTTATGGCGGCGTACCATGGGGTCAATTTCAGGCATTCGTACCCTCGAAATAGCTGTACGTTCTCTGTTTTTTATTGACTTCCGCAATGCCTCTCTCCACTCCTCTGCACGCTCCGCTTTTAAATAGTCGCTCATAATGTTTTTTCGTTTCTAGTTCCCTTCATAATTCGTCATAAGGTGCCTCGGTTGCTATCTTTTGTTTCTCAGCTGTATGCTCGCAGGCGCATCAGCATCTCATCAAAATCTACTTGATGCGCGTCAAACTCCGGGCCGTCGATACAAACAAAGCGAGTTTGCCCTCCCACGGTAACACGGCACGCTCCACACATGCCCGTACCATCTACCATGATCGTGTTGAGCGATGCCACGGTGGGTACGTTGTAATTTCGGGTAAGTTCTGCCACGAATTTCATCATGATCGCGGGGCCAATAGTCACGCAGAGATCCACCTTTTCACGTTGGATCACTCTTTCAACACCGTCCGTTATCAATCCTTTTTTACCGTACGAGCCATCATCTGTCATAATTACCACCTCGTCGGAATGTTCGCGCACCTGTTCCTCCAGCAGTAACAGCTCTTTTGAACGTGCGGCTATGACCGATACGACTCGATTGCCGGCTTTTTTCATGGCTTCGATGATGGGGAGCATGGGAGCTACTCCCACGCCGCCACCGGCACAGACAACGGTACCTAATAAATCCACGTGAGTGGCTTTTCCTAATGGGCCTACCAGATCGGTAATGAAATCGCCCGCTTCGAGGCGGCAGAGTTTCTCGGAAGATTTTCCCACGCGTTGTACTACCAACGTGATTGTACCTTTCGTGGTATCGGCAGCGGCAATCGTGTAGGGGACACGTTCCCCCTTCTTTCCTACGCGCACCATCACGAAGTGGCCGGCGCGCCGGCTTTTTGCAATTAAAGGGGCTTCCACCTCGAAACGGACTACTTTGTCCGAGAGGTACTCTTTCGCGATAATTTTGTTCATTTCAATGGATTTTCATTCAATCTGCAAATCGAATACAAAAATACTATTTTCTCTCGTGAAATTGAAATCAATCGTGCCGACGGACGGGTAGAAATAAAAAATAGTTGCATGGATTAAACTTTTTCTCTATTTTTGTGTCTTACATGATGTGTTGCCGATTGTTGAGTCGTTCAGTTGCGCAGGCAACCGCGGCGGTGGCTTGATGGAGGCATACGCTCTTTAACAACATGGGGTTGACCGGTTTTGACAGCGGGTAGAAGAGGTTTGTAAGCATGCAGTGCGTTGTCGGTTTGCACTTTAATCTCAAACGTCAAATCTTTAACTGGCAATAACAATTACGCTCTTGCCGCGTAACCGAAGTACAGTAGGTTAACGCTTAA
>JAAYTC010000148.1 GCA_012518155.1 Bacteroidales bacterium
GCGCTCTTTTTACTGGTAATGGTGTCGAGCTGGCTACACGCCGGAAAATGGGACAATCAGACAGGGGAGTTGAAAGGCAAACGAATCCTCGTGTTCACGAAGAACGGGGAGGGGTTCGTGCATGATAATATTGAAGAGAGCGTCGGCATGTTTTTAAGATTAGCCGAGCAGGAAAAATTTCACGCCGATTCCACGAGCAACTCAGCAATATTCGCTCGCCCCGATCTATTTCATTACGACGCGGTGGTATTCGCGAACACGAATAACCGGGTGTTCGAGAATCAGGAGGAGCGCGACGGGTTTGTCCGTTTTACACGCCTGGGCAAGGGCTTCTTGGGAATCCACTCTGCCGGGGGTACGGAAAGGGACTGGGATTGGTTTAAGAAGATGATCGGGGGGACTTTCGATTTTCACCCACCCCTTCAAAAGTTCACCGTTACGGCCATCGATTCACTTCACCCCTCTACGCAAGGAATCCCTCAACCGTGGGAAGTGAGCGATGAGCTTTACCTGATGAAAGAGTTTAACCCATCCGTGAGGGTGTTGATGGTCTCTGATTTTTCATCTCCCGATTTCAAATCATCAAAGCCGATGCCCACGACCTTCGGTATGGTTTACCCGAGCGTGTGGTGCAACGACTTCGACGGGGGAAGGCAGTGGTATACTGCCCTTGGGCACAATAAATCCGACTACAGCGATCCCCTGTTTATTCAACATATCTTGGGAGGGCTCAAATGGGTGGTGGCCGATCCGGTTAAAGAGTAGTTAAATCTCGCACATGCCGTCGGCACTGCACGACATTCCCTTCGAGATTTCTAACTGGGGCTCCGCTTCCTTTTCCTTTTCAACTCTTTTTTTCCAGCCGTCATACGCTTTATTCATAACCTCGAGGAATAGCTCCACCGGCTCGGAACCAACAATGGCTTGACGCCTGTCCATTAAAAAAGTGGGAACGGTGTCGATGCTCAAATTCCCTGCTTCTTGTATGTCTTGCTTTATTTCATACAGGTACTTGTCGCTGTTGAACATCTCGCGCATAGCTGTTTCATCCAATCCCGCCTCTTTCCCGATGGATACCAGAAGCTCCAGGTCGCTGTAATCTTTTGCCTCCTCAAAATAGGCTTTCGATAATTTCTGAAGCACGAAGGAGTCTTTCCCCGTCTCGGCAGCCAGCTTGATTAATCGATGCGCGTCACGGGTATTCGCCGCGATGGCGTTGGGTAAATTAAATGAAACACCCGCGTTATCGGCCAGCACCTTTATTCCATCGAACATCTTGTTCACGCCCTCTTCGGGATACCCCGCCGTTTGGGTAAGGTACTCCTTTACCGGATACCCGTTCCCTTTGTCCGGCAAATCAGGGTTTAACTGAAACGCTTTCCATTCAAGTTCAATTTCATCGGCGTGCTCGAATTGTTGGAGCGCTTTCTCGTAATGGATTTTACCAATATAGCAATATGGACACATGATGTCGGTCCAAACTTCAATCTTCATTTTTTGCATTTTGTCTTCTCAAATCTATTCCTGAATTTCAATTGTTTTGTATCCCTTCGATCCAATTTCTGAACCCTCCGAGACACGCATCACGGTTGAAATTCAACTTGTTTTGTAAAATATATTTTTTTTGATGAGTGTAAATAACCCTTCACTTGGATGAGTTATGGTTAAACAAGTTCTTCGTTTATTTGTTTAAACGTGGATGTGAAACTCTATTAAGGTGTTATAATATTCGCTACGCGAAAAAAGTACATTTAAAAACAAAAACCACTTTTAAAAACAGAAGCCTATGGAAAATCCTCGATTACAATAAATAAGGCCGGCAATGCTGCGGCAACAGCATGCCGGCCCGTGATTCGTTTTCAATCAATCAAAAGCAGTAGAATGCTCTTATTTAATTAATTAAAAACACGCGAAGATATGAATAAATTAACAAAATCGCACCAAAATAGTGGGGGAAAAACCCTCCGGACCATGATTTATGCCCTCGCTTTTCTCCTTGCAGGGTGTTTTGCCGGCTTCGCCGGAAACAAGACGGAGGGAATACTCCTTCAACAACAGCAAAAACAGGTTTCGGGAACCGTAGTCGATGCGCAGGGATTGCCTGTGATCGGCGCGAATATTATCGAAGAGGGTACCACTAATGGAACCGTCACCGATGTGGATGGTAACTTCACCTTGCAGGTGGAACAGGACGATGCCACGCTTCGAATATCCTATATCGGGTATACCGAACAGCTGATTAATGTTGCAGGAGGAACCACGTTCGACATTGTTTTGCAGGAGGATACTCGCGCGCTCGATGAACTCGTGGTGGTCGGCTATGGCGCTATCCGTAAGTCGGATATCACGGGGTCGATCTCCACGGCACGAGGGAGCGATATCGTCAAAAACCAGTCGTTCAACGCCCTGGAAGGGCTCAAGGGAAAAGCCGCCGGTGTTAACATCTTCTCCAACACGGGACAGCCGGGAGGAGAGATGCGGGTGATTATTCGCGGTATTTCTACCATCAACGCTTCCGCAAGCCCCTTGTACGTGGTGGATGGAGTGGTGATGTCGAACTTCCAGTTCTTGAACCCGAACGATATCGAATCGATCGAAGTATTGAAAGACGCTTCCTCGGCGGCAATTTATGGGGCACGGGGAGCGAACGGGGTGGTGCTGGTAACCACGAAAAGGGGAGGCAACACGGGCAACCGGGCCATCGTTTCGTACGATGGGTCGCTCTCCATCGGTACCATGTCGCGTTACATGGAGGTGATGAATTCCAGCGAGTGGTTGGCCACGTTTAGGCAGGGACTGGAGAACGCGAACGCTTGGCGGGACGTGAATTTCACGACCGACCTGTCGCAGATTTTTATTGATGAGCGCTTTTTTAATGCCGATGGCTCCGCGATATATGATACCGATTGGCAGCGGGAGGCGTCGCGCACGGCTGTCTCGCACAACCATCAGCTCAGTATTCAACGCGGCGATGCAAACTCGTCGATGGGGGCGTTCCTCAATTTTACCGACCAGCAAGGTATCTTGCATAACTCTTACCTCAAGCGGTTGAATGCAAAATTGGCATACGACGATAAACCCACGAAGTGGCTCTCCACCGGGGTGAATCTGCTGGTGAACCACACGTGGGGGAACCGTACCTCGGATAACCCGTACGGGCAGGGGGCTTTGCGTACCATGGTTGAACTGTCGCCTTTCTTACCGGTGATGCTGGATGGGGTGTACATTCAAACCAACGATGTTCAAACGGGCTCCATCTACCGGGATCAAAATAATCCCGATCCCGGGCAAATGCAGGGATTTAGCCCGGAAGGGGTAGGAAACCCGGTGGAGCTGCTGAAACGAATGGTGGGGATGCAGTACCGAACGCAAATTTTCGGGAACGCCGCGCTCACGTTTCACCTTACCGAAGATCTGGAGTTGAAGACGCAGTTTGGGATCGATTATCATAATAACCGTAATGTAAACTACACGCCTTTCACGCCGCGCCCGCTTATCAACCAGAGCTCAACGGGTAGGGCAGAAGGTAACAACGAGAATATACTCTACTGGCAGGAAGAGACCTACTTGACGTACGATAAGGATTTCGATAAGCACTATATCAACGCGTTGGCGGGTGTCTCGTGGCAAGAGCGCACCTATACCCGGTTTTATGCCATTGGCAGTAACTTCACGGACGATTTTTATGGCTACTACAACCTGGGAAGAGGGGTCGACAGGCCTTCGGTGGGCAACGACCACGACCGGTGGGCCATGAACTCTTACTTCCTCCGCGGGGTGTACTCTTACGACAGCAAGTACATGGCCACGTTGACAAGCCGATGGGATGGCTCCTCGAAGTTCGGGGCGAACAACAAATTCTCTTGGTTCCCCTCCATCGGGTTGGGGTGGATGGTTTCTAACGAGGAGTTCTTGAGTGGACACCCGGTAATCAGCCGGCTAAAGCCGCACACTTCGTTCGGGGTGACGGGGAACTCCGAAATTGGTACCTACGCTTCGTTATCCACGGTGGGGCAATCGACCACCATTATCGGCAACGGGTTGCGCACGGTGTCGTACGTGAGCCGCATGCCGAATCCCGACCTGAAGTGGGAGCGGACCAACCAGTGGGACGTGGGAGTGGAACTGGGACTGTTCAACAACCGGCTCAACCTGGAGGCGTCGTACTATTACAAGTTCACTACCGACCTGCTGCTTAGTCGCCCGCTACCTCGATCAACCGGACACTCCTCTATCACGAGCAATATCGGACAGGTTTCGAACCGGGGGATCGACCTCTTGATCAACGCGTACCCCATCGAGACCCCGCGGTTTCAATGGAATAGCACGCTGAACGTGAGCTTCAACAAGAACCAAGTAGAGAAACTCGACGAGAGCTCATCGGTGGACCCGGTCACGGGGAAACGAAAAATTCTTCTCGACGGCTTCGTGGGATACGAGATGCTGATCCGGGAAGGGGAGGAGCTCTCCACGTTCTACGGGTATCGACGGGCAGGTATCTACGATGGTATCCCCGAAAATTGGGATCCCGAAACGATGAACGTCCCTTCTAACATTGGGGAGAAGGTCACCTATAAAGAGCGGGAGATCCTGGGGAATGGATTGCCCGACTGGATGGGTTCTTTTATTAATACCTTTAATTACAGGAATCTCGATCTGACCGTGGACCTGCAGTTCTCCCTTGGGGCCGATATCATGCAGGAGTTTTTCCACTCTACCGAAGGGCGGTTCCTGACGAGCGGAATCGACCGCCTGTGGCAAGAGGCGTGGCACCCTACCTTGAATCCCGATGGGGAGGCACAAGCTATCCGATTGGCGAACTTTGGAATGGGAAATAACGCGAATGCCGACGATACGTGGGTGGCCGACGGGTCGTACCTGCGGGGCAACCTGATTCAACTGGGGTATACTTTTAGTCCCGAAATTCTACAACGAATGGGGATGTCATCACTGCGTTTGTACGGGAGCGTCAACAACGCGTTCCTGATCACTTCGTCCGATTACCTGGGATACGACCCCGATAACTCCTCTCGACTGGGGGATAATAAATGGGGGACCAACCGTCAGTTTTTTACCTACCCGCGTCCCAGGACTATCACGTTTGGCGTAAACCTAAGTTTCTAAATCGTATTCGATATAAACGCTAATGGATCATCAACAACTAATAATATAGCATATGAAACTACAAAAATATATATCCATTCTGAGCACGATTGCCCTATCGTTACTGTTGGGTGCTTGCGAAAAGTTTTTGGAGGAAAACCCGCTGGATGAAAAAACCCAAGGACAGTTTTGGAGAACCGAGGCGGATGCCCAAACAGGGGTTAACGGGCTCTATTTTGGAGGAGTCCCTTACTTGCACAATATCGATGTAGATGGGGGATGGACTCCCAAAGCTACCATGTGGGGCGGAGTGATGTCGGGGTTGTTCGTCGATAAACGGAAAGATAGAACCTTTACCAACGCCTCGGAAGGGGCCAACTTTAATGTGGAATCGTTCGATGCTACTGCCCAGAAAATATGGACCGAATTCTATATCGGGGTGGCAAGGGCAAACTTCGTGATCGCGAATATCCCGGAGATGACCGATGTGCTCTCTCCCGCGCAGATAAATAATTTTGTCGCGCAAGGCAAGTTCTTTCGGGCTTACTCCTATTTTTATTTGGTGAAGGAGTTTGGCGATGTGCCCTATATCGACTTCCCCTATACTTCCCTGGAGGGGATTTACCAAGAGCGTACCCCGTCGGCACAAGTGTACGCGAACATTGAGAGGGACCTGCTCGATATCATCGAGGGGAACGCGTTGCCGAACGTGCCATTCTATGAAAACGGTGGCTACGCGACACTGCCCATGGCGCAAACATTGCTGGCGCAGGTGTACCTGCAATGGGCCGGTGCCCCGGTGAACGGGGGAGCGGAATATTATACCCGGGCTGCCAATATGGCTCTTGAGGTAGTGGACGGGGGACAGCACGAGCTTATACAACCGGGCGGAAGCAGCCAGGGCCTTAACTCGGCATACAACGTGATTAAAACCACGGAGTCTTCCAACGAGATTATCTTCGCCAAGGAGTATGATCAAACCAGCTATAACGTGGGGAACTCTTACGCGGTACGTTCCATCGGCACCGATGCTTTCCAATGGAGGGATGCCAATGACGATAACGTGTTTAGCCCGGGTGGCGACGTGCTCTATAACGCGTATTTGCCTTCCGACTTGCTCATCAACAGTTACCATCCTTCAGATATCCGGAACATGGAGAAACAGTTTTTCTTTCGTCAGTATACCGACGATACAGGCGTTTCGCACACGTTGAATAACGTGGGGAATTGGGCATGGTTCGACGAAGGTTCGCTGAAAAACGGACGTAACGGTGATTATAATATGCCGATTTTTCGCTACGCGGAGGTGTTGCTGATCGCCGCGGAGGGACTCGCCCGGACGGGAAATGAGCCGCAGGCGAGGGAGTACTTGAACCAAGTGCGCCGACGTGCCGGTTTGGCAAATGAAACGGCCTCGGGCGATGCCTTGATACAGTCGA